>NZ_JBGQQZ010000056.1:0-17008 GCF_045528575.1 Ruoffia sp. FAM 24228 | reverse complement strand
AAGGTTCATTTAGTTAAAATCTACTTCGAGAACGCACTATTTTGTAGAAAAATTCCCAATTTTTCCAAGAACGATTAATTTATTCAAGAAACCAGCTTAAATTATAGAGGTATGAATTATTCAGGAATACAGGAGGAATATTATGAATTTCAAAAAATTAGGTTTAAGTCTTTTAGCCGGTGTCACTTTATTTGCCTCATCATCAAACTTATTAGCCTTAGCACAAGAAGAAAATGAGACAGTAAAAATTGGAGCTAACATGGAAACATCTGGTTACTCAGCATCTTATGGGCAAGCAATGTACGAAGCTTTACAATTAGCTGTTGAAGAAGTAAACAATGAAGGTGGGCTTTTAGATGGCCTTGAAGTAGAAATCATTCATTATGACAATAAATCAGATAAGACCGAAACAGCTTCAGTTGCGACTCGCTTGGTTGAAGAAGGGGCAGTAGCTCTAATTGGACCGGGTGCAACAGATTTAGTATTAGCACAAAATCCCGTGGCAGAACAATCTGAAGTTCCAGCGGTCATTCCAGCAGCAACAGCAGATGATTTAACAATGGATCAGAACGGGAACGTATTAGATTGGGTATTCCGTCTTGCGTTCTCATACACTTACCAGGCGAATGCTACCGCTCGATTTGCAACGGATGAACTAGGTGCACAAAAAGCAGTTGTCCTAGTAGACCAGTCAAATGATTACTCTGTAGGACAAGCAGAACCATTCATTAAAGAATGGGAAGCGTTAGGTAATGAAGTTGTATTGGAAGAATCTTATACGAGTGGTGATACAGATTTCTCAGCTGTCCTAACGACTTTAATGGCGACTGAATTCGATGTTATTTATTTACCAGCCTTTTATACTGAAGGAGGCTTAATTACTAAACAAGCTAGAGAGATGGGTCTAACTCAACCGATCTTAAGTGGACACGGATTTGCAAGTGATGCCTATGTAGAGTTAGCAGGTGCAAGCAATGCAACAGATGTTTACTTTACGTCAAACTTTTACACAGGAACTGAAGAAAAAGCAGGTAAAGCATTCGTAGAAGCTTATGAAGCAAAATTTGGGAAAACGCCAGACACTTTCGGAGCACTTGGATATGATGGAGCAAAATTATTATTTCAAGCAATCGAAGATGCAGGATCTACTGACCGAACAGCAGTGAGAGATGCTATCGAAAATATGGAAACCTTCACGGGTGGAGTTACTGGGGAGTTTTATATTGATGAAGAACATAACGCCGTTAAACCAGCACCAATGTTACATTTAGTTGATGGAGAAGTTGCAGATATTTATGAAGTTGACGGAAGTTCTAATGAATAATTAGCATAATATATAATTAGCCTCTACAATGACAAAGTTTGTCACTCTGTAGAGGCTTTTCTTTTTAGTGCATATAAGCAATATTTATGAAAATGAAATTATGATAATAATATCATATATTAACTTAATTTTATGCTCATATTAGATTTTTATTCTTAATGGTTTCTGATATAATGTATAAATGAATATATCACCCCCGTGTAAGTTGCACTCTGGTGGTGGTTTTATTTATCGTTATGAACTAAATTGTGAATATGATTTTTAATATCACTCAGTTTGTAATATGATTCTAATCGAAATTCGATCACAAGAATTTCGATATAATATCCCATCATAAATTATGATGTAATTAATAAGGAGGAAAAAAATCGTGGCAAAGTATATCTTGAAACGCGTTGGACACAGTCTATTGTCATTATTTGTCATTGTAACTGTTACTTTTTTTCTAATGCGTTTAGCACCAGGTAACCCTTTTGCAGCTGAACAGCAAGAGGTTACACCACAAATTCAAGAGCAATTGAATGAAGCCTACGGACTAAATGATCCATGGTATGAGCAATACTTTAATTATGTAAAAAATGTTGCAACACTCGATTTTGGAGAATCGATGAAATATCGAGGACGCTCAACGAATGATATGATCGCAGAAAGTTTCCCTGTATCTGTGACACTGGGAGCATCTTCACTGTTATTTGCGATTGGCTTTGGTGTATTATTAGGCGTTCTTTCGGCAATGTATCACAATAAAGCAGGTGATTATATTGCGACAATCGTTGCCGTATTAGGAATTTCAATTCCATCATTCGTTCTAGCTGGACTCATGCAATATCAGTTAGGACTTCAATTAGGTTGGTTCCCAATCAGTGGTTGGAAATCTAACATGCATGTCATATTACCATCACTCGCACTTGGGTTAGGGTATATGGGGAACATAGCTAAGTTGACCCGGTCGAGTTTATTAGAACAAAACACATCCGAGTACGTGAAATTAGCAAAAGCTAAAGGGTTAAAAAAATGGGGAATAGTTTTTAAACACTCATTGAAAAATGCCTTGCTACCCGTCGTAACATATTTAGGACCATTAACTGCCGGTATATTGACAGGTAGTTTTGTTATTGAAAATATCTTCGCAATACCTGGTTTAGGACGTCACTTCGTCCAAAGTATTAATAACCGTGATTATACTCTAATTATGGGAATTACGGTATTCTTTGCGATTGTATTATTAATCGCTGTATTAATCGTTGATGTTTTATACGTATTCTTAGATCCGCGTATTCAATTGGAAGGAGATGACAACTAATTATGACTGAAGAACAAGTGCTTTCACAAAAGAATTTTGAAATCGTTGGTGGACGCGAAGAAGATACGGACGTCTTAAGTGAGAAGTCGATCTCTTTCTGGGGCGAAGTTATGCGTGCCTTTATTCGTAACAAACTCGCAATTGTAGGTATAGTAATTTTAGCTATTATCGCAATTATGGCTATATTTGTACCAATCTTATCACCGTATGATTATGCTGAGCAAACAGGAGTGTATAACTCTCCGCCGACAGCAGAATTTTGGTTTGGAACAGATAATCTTGGACGTGACGTATTCGTACGTTCATGGGTAGGGGCAAGAATTTCCCTACTCATTGGTATTTCTGCTGCGATTATTAACTTAGTTGTAGGGGTTGTTTACGGAAGTGTTTCTGGATTAATCGGAGGTCGTGTTGATAACATTATGATGCGTATCTGTGATATCTTAAACTCTGTTCCACAACTATTAGTCATTATTTTATTACTAGTTGTATTACAACAAGGTTTAGTACCAATGATTATCGCATTGTCGATAACTGGTTGGATTCGTATGGCTCGTATTGTTCGTGCAGAAGTGATGTCATTGAAAGCTCAAGAGTATGTTCTAGCATCTAGAACACTTGGTGCATCAGCAGCTCACTTAATCCGCCGACACTTAATACCTAACGCAATGGGATCAATTATTGTAACAATGACGTTACAAATTCCTGCTGCAATTTTTAGCGAGGCTTTCTTAAGTTATATTGGGCTAGGTGTAACACCACCTTTAGCAAGTTGGGGAACTATGGCTTCAGAAGGTAACGAAGCAATCCTAACAGCACCATGGAGACTATTATTCCCTGCATTATTAATTTCAATTACTATCTTTGGATTTAATGCTGTTGGTGATGGTTTACGTGATGCGCTTGACCCTAAATTACGGAAGTAAGGTGATATAAATGACAGAAAATTTATTAGAAGTTAAAGATTTGCATATCTCTTTCAAAACGTATGCTGGTAAAGTACACGCGGTTCGTGGGGTTAATTTTGAACTGAAAAAAGGTGAAACTTTAGCCATTGTTGGTGAATCTGGATCAGGTAAAAGTGTGACAAGTAACGCAATTATGCGTTTAGTACCACAGCCACCAGGAATATATGATCAAGGAGAAATTATATTTGATGGTAAGAATATTTTAGAATTAAGTGAAGACGAAGTTGCTCAAATTCGCGGGAATGATATCGCGATGATTTTCCAAGATCCAATGACAGCTTTAAATCCAACAATCAAAATTGGACATCAAATTACAGAAGTATTTAATATTCACCGTAAAGATATTAGCAAAGCTGAAGCGAAAAAACGCGCGATTGAATTACTAACATTAGTTGGAATTCCGTATCCTGAAGAACGCTTTGAACAATACCCACATGAGTTCTCAGGTGGTATGAGACAACGGGTTGTTATAGCGATTGCTTTGGCAGCTGAGCCTAAATTACTTATTGCAGATGAGCCGACAACTGCCTTAGACGTAACAATTCAAGCTCAAATCTTAGAATTAATGAAAGAAATTCAACAAACAACAGATACAGCAATCATCTTTATTACCCATGACTTAGGGGTAGTTGCGAACGTTGCGGATAAAGTGGCTGTAATGTATGCAGGTCAAATCGTTGAATATGGTTCTGCCAATGAAATTTACTATAATCCAAAACACCCATATACATGGGGCTTACTTGGTTCGATGCCGGACTTAGATAGTAATAATGAAGAGGATTTATATACAATTCCAGGAGCACCGCCAAACTTAATTGACCCACCAAAAGGGGATGCATTTGCACCACGTAATCGTTTTGCTTTAGCGATTGATTATGAACAAGAACCACCATTATTTAAAGTGAATGACGAACATTATGTTAAGTCTTGGTTAATGCATGAAGATGCACCACATATTCCGGTTCCAGAGATTATTCAAAATCGTATCGATCGTTACACATCACAAACGAAAGGAGATGCATAATTGATGGAGAGAAAAAAATTACTAGAAGTTAAAAACTTAAAACAATATTTTGGTAAGAAAAAGAATCCAGTTAAAGCAGTAGACGGCATTTCTTTCGATATCTATGAAGGTGAAGTATTAGGTCTTGTTGGTGAATCAGGAAGTGGTAAGTCGACAACGGGTCGTTCAATTATTGGTTTATACAATATTACTGATGGAGAAATCTATTACGATGGTAAACTCATTAGTGGAGATAAATCTCACGATGAAGCGAAAGAGTTAGTAACAAATATTCAAATGATTTTCCAAGATCCGTATGCGTCTTTAAACCCGCGTATGACGGTTGGAGAAATTATTAGTGAAGGTTTCGATATTCATGGACTATATAAAGACAGCCAAGAACGTTTAGACCGTATCTCTGAATTGTTAACATCGGTAGGATTGAACTCTGAACATGCAGGACGTTATGCACATGAATTCTCAGGTGGACAAAGACAGCGTATCGGGATTGCCCGTGCTCTAGCTTTAGAGCCTAAATTCATTATTGCTGACGAGCCAATTTCAGCGCTTGATGTTTCGATTCAAGCACAAGTTGTTAATTTGATGAAGCAATTCCAACGTGAACAAGGATTAACTTACTTATTCATTGCCCATGATTTATCAATGGTTAAATATATCTCAGATCGTATTGCCGTTATGTATCGTGGTAAAATCGTTGAATTAGGTTATGCTGATGAGATTTATAACAATCCTGTGCATCCTTATACAAAATCATTGCTTTCAGCCGTACCAAAACCTGATCCAATTAGTGAAAGTAAGCGTCAACGTGTCGCTTATTCTCATGAAGAAGTTCTTGAAGAGGAATTAGCTACGCATGAAGTTGGACCAGAACACTATGTATATGCTGCTAAGACAGATGTAGATAGATGGGTAGGACAAAAGACAACGATTTAATCAAGTTTCTAAACACAGGCATCATTTTGATGCTTGTGTTTTTTGTGGATTAAATATGAATATAATTAAAGAATTGACTGTTTATTTAGATAATTCTAATTTTATTTTAATTTAACTGTTGACTTTCACTTTGCAAGCTGATAGAATAATTTCAAGTTAATAAATAAGTCAAAGAATAAGAGAGTAAATTACTTCAAGGTAACAGCGAGATAGGACAGAGTGGAAGCCTATTTATCTGAGAGTAGTCGAACCGCACTTATGAGACAAGTTAGTGAATGTATAGCTAACTTCGCTGTCTGAGCGTTAACAAAAAGAGTGAATAAACCCTATATGGCCGTATAGGGGAGTTAACTAGAGTGGTGCCGCGGAATAAACCCCGTCTCTATCGTTGTATTTGTACAGCGATAGAGACGGGGTTTTTTTAATACCATCAATGCTTAGTCAAAGATTTATTAATTAATAAAAAACATAGGAGCAAATCAAAATGAAAAAAATAAGTAAAATAATTTTAGCTTTTGTTGTAGGGATGTTTTTAACTTCTGCGGTAAATATTAAGGCAGCGACGTTAGCTGAAATCAAAGAAAAAGGTCAGTTAGTTGTTGGAATGAATGCTGAGTATCCTCCGTTTGAATGGGTGGAAGTTGTGGACGGGGAGGCTGTTGTAGTCGGCATTGATGCCTCACTTGCCCAAATGATTGCCGATGAGATCGGAGTCGAGTTAGTCATTGATAACCGGGCTTTCGATTCATTGATCCCGACATTGAATACAAATAAAATTGACTTAATTATTTCTGGTATGTCGAACACAGAAGAGCGTGCTAAAGTCGTAGATTTTTCAGTTTCATATTATGAGCCTGTGAGTCAGTTTGCAGTTGCAAGTGATCAAGTGGATAATTTTAAATCCTTAGAAGATTTTAATGGTAAACGAGTGGGTGCTTTGTTAACTTCAACGCAAGAAATTTTCTTAAAAGAGAATATGCCAGAAATAGAACTAGTATCTATGGGTAAAAATGGAGATTTAATTGAGGGGCTAAAAGCCAAAAAGGTAGATGCCATCTTCATGTCAGATTTAACGCTGCAACAATACTTAACGAATTATGGCGATGTTGTTTCAGTCGTTGAAGGTATTGAAATTAATAATGAGTTGCTAGGAACGTCAGTAGCAATGACAAAAGGCAATTCAGAGTTACTTGAAGTCGTAGATAAAGTAATTACAGAAGCAAAAGAAAATGGCGACTTAGATAAAGTTTTTGAAGATAATATTGATAAAGCAAGTAAAGCTCAAGAACAGTAATAGGAGAGATAAAGATGACACTTGAATATTTTAATAATTTAGAACAATACACTGATGATTTACTTGAACGTAGACAGTACTTACACCAACATCCTGAAACCTCATTCAACGAATTTAAGACGGTCGAATACATTGAAAGCTTTCTTCAATCATTAGATCATGTTGAGATTATTAAACCCACTCAAACAAGTGTCATTGGCGTTTTTAAATCGAAGAAGCCTGGGAGTCGTATTGGTTTACGAGCAGACATCGATGCCCTCCCTATACAAGAAGAATTAACAGATTTAGATTATTGCTCAACGAATAATGGTGTGATGCATGCGTGTGGTCATGATGGCCACACAGCTATGTTAATGACAGCATGTCAGTGGTTAGATGATCACTATGATAGGTTAGCGGGTGAGATTTACTGTATCTTCCAACACGCAGAAGAATTACCACCTGGTGGTGCAAGTCAAATTATGGCAACGGGAGTTTTAGATAACTTGGATTATATTTATGGTCAACACGTCTCACCTGAACTTGAGGTCGGTACGGTTGATATAAAAAAAGGTCCTGTTACAACCAACTCAGATGGATATAAAGTGATTATATATGGGCTAGGCGGACATGCATCAACGCCGTCTAAAGCAATTAATCCTATCAACATTGCGAGTAAACTCATTCAAGCATTTAATGAGATTCCATCACAACATATTGATGCGCAACAATCAGCCGTTGTATCAAACACATATATTAAAGCAGGAAATAGTATTTCATTAAATATCATTCCCGATACTTTAGAGTTTGGAGGGAATATTAGAACCTTTGATGCAGATGTTCCAAAACACATTGAAGACAGCATGAAACAAATATTAGAAGGAATCTGTGGAGCCTATGGTGTGGGTTATAAGTTTAGTTACGAAGTAGGTGCTCGATCAGTGCATAATGATGATGTCAAGACCACACTCTTACAGGATATTGTCAGAAATTCTTTAGACGTCAATGTCATTGAAAGAAAGCCTGATATGTTCGGTGAGGACTTTTCAGCCTATAGCCAAGTCATACCAGCTACCTTTGCAATGATTGGAAGTCATAACCATACGAAGGAAACGCAATACCCTCTTCATCATCCAAAATTTAATATTGATGAAAGTGCATTAACAGTAGGTTTAAAGATGTTACTTACCGTCGCAATAGAATATGGTAAACAATTAACAAACATGAAATTAAAAGGAGAATGAATATGTGTAAAGATAAAATTGTATTAGCCTATTCAGGTGGATTGGACACGTCGATTACTATTCCATGGTTAAAGGAGAATTATGATGCGGATATCATTGCGGTGTGTGTTGATGTGGGGCAAAAAGAAGATTGGGAAGCAGTAGAGAAAAAAGCCATCGCTTCAGGAGCAAGTAAGTTCTACAATCCGCATGTAGCAGATGTTTTAGCAGAAGAATATATTTATCCGGCAATCTCAAGTAACTTGAAATACCAAGGGACTTACTTATTAGGTACTGCGCTGGCACGTCCATTAATTGCCAAAGAATTGGTCGCTGTGGCTCATAAAGAAGGCGCTACTGCAATTTGTCATGGCTGTACGGGTAAAGGGAACGACCAAGTTCGTTTTGAAACTGGAATCGCAGCTTTCGATCCAGAGATGAAGATTGTTGCACCTTGGCGTATTTGGGATATTAAATCTCGTGAAGATGCACTTAAATATGCTGAATTAAAAGGTGTGCCAGTGACTTCAACAATTGAGAAGATTTATTCTGAAGATGAAAACTTAATGCATATTAGCCACGAAGGTGGAGACATCGAAAGTCCTAAGAATGCGGTCGATTACTCAAGCATTCTTAATATAGCGAACGCCTTAGAAAATACACCGGATGAAGCTGAAATTGTTGAAATTACCTTTGAACAAGGGAAAGCAACGGCAGTCAATGGCAAAGAATTGAAAGCTCACGAAGTCTTAGAAACTTTAAATGTGATTGCAGGAAAACACGGTATTGGTGTCCTTGATTGGATTGAAGACAGAACGATTGGAATGAAATCCAGAGGGATTTATGAGACACCAGGAGCGACTCTATTAATGGGGGCCCATGAGCGTCTAGAAAGCTTAACACTAACAAAAGAAACGATTAAATTAAAGCAACACTTGGCCGTTGAATTCGCTGAATTAATCTACAATGGACAGTGGTATTCAATGGCAAGTGATTCGATATTAGCCTTTATGAATCATACACAAAAGACTGTTACCGGTGATGTTAAATTGAAATTATACAAAGGCAATATGTTACCACTCGGCTTAAAGAGTGAATTTGCTCTATTTGATGAAGAGGTATCAGGCTTTGGTGAAGATGATTTATTCGATCACCATGATGCCCAAGGATATATTAATGTGATTACGTTACCAACTAAGATTCAAAAGAAACTAGGACTTCTATAAGTTTTATTCAAAAAAAGGAAGAGGATATATGGCACTTTGGAGTAATGAATATCATCAGGAAATGTCAAATTCAGCTTACGAGTTTAATCAATCAATTTTAATCGATATCCGATTATTTGATGCAGATTTACGGGGAAGTATGGCACATGCCCAGATGTTAGGCAAACAACACATCATAGAATCGGATGAGGCTAAGCAATTAGTAGCGGAACTATCATCAATGCGCGAAGAATACGCAAATCAGACACTTCAAATTGATTTAAATGAAGAGGACATTCATAGCTTTATCGAAGCAGAATTAACACGAAGATTAGGTGATATCGGAAAGAAAATACATACAGGCAGAAGCCGTAACGATCAAGTAGCTACAGCGATGAAAATATATGCCTTAGATGAAGTTGAGTGGCTTATAGAAGCCTTAGAAAAAGTGATACTTGCCTTCATTGATGAAGCACAAGAGCATCTTGAGACGATTATGCCAAGTTACACACACTTACAACGGGCACAACCGATAACCTATGGTCATTATCTAATGGCTTACGTTGAGATGTTCTACCGAGATTATGGACGAATTAAAGATGCTGCCAAACGGATTAAAGAGACGATGCCTTTAGGTGCTGGTGCCTTAGCAACGACGACTTTTCCTCTAGACCGTGCATATACAACTGAATTGTTAGGGTTTAGCAATTATTCAAATAATAGTTTAGACGCAGTGTCGGACCGAGATTATAGTTTGGAATTATTATCGGCATTCTCTATATTAAGCATGCACTTAAGTCGATATAGCGAAGAAGTGATTATTTGGACCTCACAAGAGTTTAAGTTTCTGTCTTTAAAAGATACTTTCTCAACTGGCTCATCTATTATGCCGCAGAAGAAAAATGCGGATATTCATGAACTATTTAGAGGGAAATCCGGCCGTGTTTTCGGTGATTTAATGGGCGTGTTAACTGTCATGAAAGGCATACCTTTAGCATACAATAAAGATATTCAAGAGGAGAAGGAGCGTTTATTCGATGCGATTGATACTGTGAAGATGATGCTCTCATTACTCCCTTCAATGATTGACGAAACGATTGCTAATAAGGAAGTAATGTACAAAGCAGCAAGTACGGGTTTCATTAATGCAACGGATTGTGCAGACTACTTAACAGCGAAAGGATTACCGTTTCGTGACGCCTACCAAGTAACAGGTAATATTATTCAGTACTGTGAAGAAACAAATCAAACCTTAGAAACTTTGAGTCTGGCAGAGTATAAAGAAGAGCATGCTTTATTCGAAGAAGATACTTATGATGCGATCGATTTAACAGCTTGTGTTAATCGCCGACAAGTGGATGGTGGACCTGCTCCTGAGAAAGTACAGGAGCATATTGATAAAATTAGAAGCTTACTTATATAAAAATTATATAATTGCTTAAAGCTTAAAACATGAGTATATCAGCCATTAAAACGCTTAATAATTAAAAAAAAATGACAAAGCCCCTTGTTAAACTCTCATATATACTGTATATTATTAGATATAAATTAAAAGGAGGAACATTAATGAAAAAGTTCTTACGAGTACTTACATTAGTTAGTTTATTTTTATTAAGTGTAGCGCCGTTAGCACAAACAACTGCATCTGCGCAAGATGCTGCAACACTTAACTTATCCCTAGGAGCAGAACCACCTACATTAGACCCTGCTTTAGCAACAGATTCGACATCAGGATCAATCATCCGTAACGTTTTTGAAGGATTAACACACAATAACCATGGTGAAATTGAACCAGGTATTGCTGAATCATGGGAAGAGAGTGAAGATGGCCTTACTTGGACATTCACTTTACGACAAGATTCAACTTGGTCAAATGGAGACCCAGTTACTGCAAATGATTTCGAGTTTTCATGGAAACGAGCTTTAAACCCTGAAACTGCATCTCAATATGCTTCTATTCTTTACCCAATTGCTGGTGCTGAAGAATTTAACTCAGGTGAAGGCGAAGAAGACGCTGTAGGAGTTACTGCTGTAGATGACTACACATTAGAAGTAACATTAAACAACCCTACACCATACTTCTTAGAATTAACTTCATTCTACACTTACATGTCAGTTCATCAAGCAACAGTTGAAGCCGACTCTACTGGTTGGGCTGCTGAAGCTGGTGAAACATATGTAACTAACGGTGCGTTCAACTTAGATACATGGAACCACAATAGTGACTTAGTATTAGCTAAAAACGCTGAATATTGGGACGCTGATAACGTTGCTTTAGAAACAGTTAACATCCAAATTATCGAGCAAGAATCAACAGCTAACGCTGAATTCCAAGCTGGTAACTTAGATTACTTAGGTACTCCTTACGGAACAGTTTCTCTAGACTCAATCGACATGTACCGTGCTAATGAAGAACTAAACACAGTTCCTTACGCAGCAATCTACTGGTACAAATTAAATACGACAGATGAATTAATGCAAAACGTTAACTTACGTAAAGCATTATCATTAGCAATTGACCGTCAAGGTTTAATTGATAACGTAATTAAAGGTGGACAATTACCTGCATTAGGTGTTGTACCTCCAACAATCGAAGGATTCGAAGAAGACCGTGGCTACATGCAAGATGCAGCATTCGACGAAGCTAATGAATACTTAGCATTAGCTATGGAAGAATTAGGAATTTCAGATCCTAGTGAAATTACTGTTAACATCTCAATTAACGACAGTGAAGCTCACTCAACAATTGCTCAATTTATCCAATCTGGCTGGGCTACAAACTTAGGAATTAACGCTGAGATTGACTCAACAGAATGGCAAGTGTACTTAGACCGTCTAAACGTTCTTGATTACCAAGTAGGACGTATGGGATGGATTGCTGACTACAACGACGCTATTTCATTCTTAGACATGTACCGTACTGCCGATACTGGTAATAACGATACTGGTTGGGAAAATGAAGAGTACAAAAACTTAATTGATGAGTCAGCTTCTGAAGAAGATCCAGCTACTCGTACTCAAATGTTATTAGATGCTGAAGCGATTTTCATGGAAGAAATGCCAGTAATCCCAGTATACTACTACACAAGTAACTATGTTATCCAAGACCACGTACAAAACTTAGAGCCAGATGCTTTAGGTAACGTAAGCTTGAAAGACGTATCAGTTTCTGCTGAATAATACACAGATAAATTAACGACTAGGTTAACCTAGAAATTAAATAATACCGCTACAAGCAATTGTGCTGTTTGTAGCGGTATTTTTGTTTAGAATAATTGATATTAATCAATTTGCTTCAATAATCCCAAAAAGTTAACAATCCAATACGTGTGAATTTACACAAAATTTACATAAAATCAATAGCGGTTGATTATCGAATGGTATATAATATTAATGTTATAAAAAAAGGGAGGAATTATCTTATGTTAAGAAATTGGATAAAAAAAGCTGCTTTAACTTTAGCATCTGTGACAACACTTGCTTCAGTAGCGATGCCAGCTGTAGCTGGGCAAGAAACAACTCAAATTGATGAGTTATCAATCGGATTTGTACCATCACGTGATCCGGAAGAAATCGTAACAGCAACAGAACCATTAGAGCAATTATTAATTGACGAATTAGCTACTCTTGGTTATGAAGTAGGTTCAGTAGATATCTCTGTAGGTACTTCATATGAAGCAGTTGGAGAAGGTTTATCAGCAGGGACTATTGATATCGGATTTATTCCAGGTGGAACATATGTTTTATATGATGATGGCGCAGAAGTTATTTTAACTTCTACACGTGCTGGTTTAAGTAATGATTCAGACGATCCAGCTGATTGGAATGCGAACGAACCAACTGAAGCAACGGACGAACAAGTAACGTATTACCGTGCTATTATGATTGCTGGACCTTCAGAAAAAGGTCGTGAATTAGCAGATAAAGTTAATAATGGTGAAGAGTTATCATTTGAAGACTTAAATTCAGCTAATTGGTCTGTTATGAGTCCATCTTCTTCAGCAGGCTACATTTATCCAACAATTTGGTTACAAGATAACTACCAACAAAACTTAAGCGATTTAGAAAACGTTGTGCAAGCTGACTCTTACTTAAACTCATTTGCACGTCTAGCTTCTGGTCAAGTAGATATCTTAACAGTATTTGCTGATGGTCGTCGTGACTACGTTGATCAATGGCAATCTGAATTAGGTGGCGAAAATGATATCTGGACAGATACTGATGTTATTGGAGTTACGCCAGGTATCTATAATGATACAATTTCAGTAAGTAACAATTCAGATAACATGTCTGATGAACTTAAATCTGCTTTACAAGAAGCATTCATTAATATTTCTGAGACTGAAGAAGGTAAAGAGATTATCGCAATTTACGCTCACGAAGGATATGAAGTTGCTGAGAGTGCGGACTACGATGTAGAGCGTCAAGCACAAGAAATTTTACGTGAACAATCTAACTAATAACTAATATTATAATAAATATTTGAAGGCTAGGATAAATCCTGGCCTTTATTTGCTTGAAGAGAGGTTTGTAAGAAATGATAAAATTTGAAAATGTAAGTAAAAAATATCCTAATGGCGTAACCGCGTTAAAAGATGTGAATTTAACCATCGAACAAGGTGAGTTTGTTGCGATTATTGGTCTATCCGGAGCAGGGAAATCAACATTAATCCGTTGCATTAATCGCATGCACAGTATTTCAGATGGAACACTGACTGTTGATAATGAAGATGTAACTGCCCTAGGCTCAAAAGAATTAAGACGTTTCCGTCGAAAAATTGGAATGATTTTCCAATCATTTAATTTAGTCACTCGAATTAGTGTATTAAACAACGTATTAGTATCGAGTGTGCCAGAGTTATCATTTTGGCGTAAATTAACGGGTAGTTTTACAAAAGAGGATAAAATACGAGGATTGGAAGCTTTAGATAAAGTAGGAATCTTGGATAAAGCATATACGCGTGTAGACCAATTATCAGGAGGTCAACAACAACGTGTAGCTCTTGCAAGAACGTTAGCGCAAAATCCTTCTATTATATTAGCTGATGAACCTGTCGCTTCTTTGGACCCAGTCACAGCTAAAGTTGTTATGGATGATTTTAAACGCATTAATAAAGAAATGGATATTTCAGTATTAATTAATATTCATCATGTTGATTTAGCGTTAGAGTATGCAGATCGTATTATTGGAATTGCAAAAGGGGAAATCGTTTATGATGGTCCATCTAGTGACGTTGATCAAGAAGTATTAAACAAAATCTACCAAAATCAACCTATTGAAGTTGTTGAATCTTCAGTATCACCAGTATAGAGGGGGATTTATTGTGGAAATGAAATTATATGATCGTGTTTTTAAACCCAAAGAAATAGTATTATCTAACGGTAAAAAAATCCATCAAAGAGCGTCAAGAACCCCATTAATTATTTTGTTATTATTAATATTTACATATATTTCAACTAAAGTAACTGAGACCGAATTATCAGTCTTAGCTGAACGTGGGGAACAATTCTTTGTTATTTTGGGACAAATGATTCCACCAAATTGGAGCTATGCAAACAATATATGGAGACCCATGATTGACACTATTCAAATGTCATTACTTGGATCGGTGTTAGGTGCTCTCGTAGCTATACCTATTGCTATGTTATCTTCGTCAAATCTAATTCAAAGTCGTTGGGTTACTGGCTTTTTTAAACTATTCTTATCAATTACGCGGACATTACCAACATTGATTACAGCTTCAATCGCAACATTTATCTTTGGAATTGGAACGACTGCAGGTACTATAGCAATATTCATCTTTACGTTTTCCTATATTGGTAAACTAATGTATGAGAATATCGAAAATATTGATATGGGACCCTTTGAAGCCATGGAATCTATGGGATTATCCAAAGTAGAAGCATTCCGATATGCAGTAGTTCCTCAGATTATGCCAACGTACTTATCCGTATCACTTTTTGCGTTCGAGGGTAACATTCGATACGCCGCAATCTTAGGATATGTAGGGGCAGGTGGAATAGGTTTAATCTTAAATCAAGAATTAGGATGGCGAGATTATGCAAATGCCGGGATGATACTACTAATATTAATGGTCGTTGTATTCATAATCGAACAGATCAGTGAATACTGCCGTCAGAAATTGACTTAGGAGGAGGCACAAGAAATGAATAATATGATTAACAAACAACTTGAGCGTGAACCTAATCGACGAGTATACTACATTACAATATTCGCTATTTTACTAGCGTTTCTAATATGGTCAGTAACAGGCGTACAATTCAATGGAATTGATAGTCGAGGCTCAACCATTGCTGGAAATATTATAACAGGAATCCTATCTCCAGATTTAGAATTTCTATTTGAATTCTCTGATGAGGGGGTACCATATTTATTATTTGAAACAATATGTATTGCATTTTTAGGAACAATATTTGGATCAGTACTAGCGATACCTGTAGCATTTTTAATGTCACAAAGTATAGTCGGACCAGTCCTCTCCTTTATTACACGTACATTGCTCGTAGTTATTCGAACAATACCATCCTTTGTATATGGTCTGATGTTTATTAGGGTTACGGGACCAGGAGCTTATGCAGGAGTATTAACAATGTCAATTACATCTATAGGTATGGTTTCGAAATTATACTTAGATACTATAGAAGAAATAGATGATGGAATTCTAGAAGCAATGGAGGCTGCTGGATGTAATACGTTTGAGAAGATTAGATATGGAGTTATTCCTCAACTCTTTACAAACTTCTTATCTACAACTATATATCGTTTTGATATGAATTTAAGAGATGCAACAGTTTTAGGTTTAGTAGGAGCCGGGGGTATTGGAGCGCCATTAATATTCGCAATGAACTCATATCGATGGAGTGAAGTTGGTTCGATTTTAATTGGATTAATAATATTGATTTTAGTTATTGAATTTATCTCATCTAAATCCAGAGAGAAATTAGCAAATGGATAATAGCTGACTATATTTAGCCAAGAGAGTTCTCCGGAATTTCCTTGGCTTTTTCTATTCCTTCCATTATATATGACGAATTTACAATTTAAGTGCAACAACAATAATAAAATAAAAAAAGATCCATAGTTTTCCTATAAAATAGATGTACCAACCAACTATTAGAAGGAGAAAGCTATGAATCCATACACACATCTTACCATGAATGAGCGAGAAACAATATTCCTAATGTATGAACAAGGCGAAACTATCGGGCATATATCCGAGACCCTGGACCGTTCTAAATCGACTATCTCAAGAGAATTACATCGTAATTCAAACAAGGATGGCAGTTATTCACCGTCAACTGCTCATGGAGAGTATAAACGTAGAAAACAACTATGTGGCAGACATCGCACGCTAGATAAAGACTCTATTTTCCAGTTGGTCAAACGACTATTTCTCAACGAACAATGGTCTCCAGAACAAATTTCTGGTCGTTTGAACTTTGAAAATTCCAAAAATAAAATCAGTTATAATACTATCTATCGTGCAATTTATCGTGGCGACTTCGATGAGCCTGGTTTATCAACCGGTAATCGAGGCGCTATCCGTAAATTAAGACACAGAGGTAAAACACGCCATTCTAAAAATCACGTAGAGAGAAGAGGAAAGATCCCTATCTCCAATACGATTCATGAACGACCAGATAGCGCTAATGAACGAACTGAGATTGGTCATTGGGAAGCAGATACAGTTGCAGGTCAAACTGGTAAAGCGTGCTTAGTAACGCTAGTTGATA
>NZ_JBGQQZ010000055.1:0-17243 GCF_045528575.1 Ruoffia sp. FAM 24228 | reverse complement strand
AAAGATGAGAACACAACACAAACTATCGTTGCATAGAGAGACACTTAAACATAGGAATAAAAAAAGAGCCAAGGTGACTGCGTCACCTGGCTCCTCGGTCCACCAACATCAAAAATTCATGAACCAATAAATATAAAAGATATGGCTAGTATAATTTACTTAATTAAATTGGTATTTAGTGATAAAATTAAAGTATTATCTATAAGAAGTTAAGAGGGAAAATATGAATTCAAATACATTATCAAAAAGACTCGATCGAGTCGCTCAATTCGTTGAAAAGCATGGAGACAATCCAATACGTTTAGCAGATATTGGAAGTGATCATGCTTATTTACCGTGTAATCTAGTATTAAACGATGCGATTGAATACGCCATCGCTGGAGAAGTTGTCCAAGGACCCTATCAGTCTGCTCAAAAAGAAGTGCGTCTACAAGGATTGAACGATTCCATTGATGTCCGTTTTGGAGACGGCTTTGATGTTGTTAATTTAAATGATTTAATTAACTTAGCGACGATATGCGGTATGGGGGGCATTTTGATTCGCAATATTCTTGAAGCAGGTGTGAATAAACTTGTATCAGGACATACATTAATTCTTCAACCAAATGTTGCTGAACCGCAACTCCGTTCGTGGTTAATCGAGAATCATTATCATATTATCGATGAGGATATTATCCAAGAACATAAACATAATTATGAAATAATTGTTGCTAGACATTTATCTGATGAAGAAAAGCAAGTATTAAATGACGAGGAATTATTATTTGGACCCATTAATTATCAAAAGCAGTCCAAAGAATTCTTTTCTAAATGGAAAAGTGAATTGGAAAGTACCGAGTATATTATTAATTCCATTAAACTTGCTACAAACGACAAGAATGATAAACTTGAAGAGTTGGAACAAAAATATCAACGCATTAAGGAAGTGTTAGAAAAATGAATAGGCAGTCGGTACGATTAAATGAATTAATGGATAACTTGAATAAATTATATCCAAGCGAATTGGCTGAAGAATGGGATCAAGTAGGACTTCATTTTGGATATAAAGATGCCAATGTTAGCAAAGTAATGACAACCTTAGATGTTAGACCTGAAGTCGTGGAAGAAGCTTTGGAACTTAGTGTGGATACGATTATTGTTCACCATCCGATACTTTTTAACCCAATCAAACGTTTCGATAATTCAACGGCTGATTTAAGAATGTATACTGACCTTATTAAAAATGACATCAATGTCTTTGTCTTACATACTAATTTAGATAAAGCATTGAATGGGATGAACGATTGGTTAGCTAATGCTTTAAAACTTAACGACATTAAAGAACTTGAGCCATCTGAAGACGGTTTAAGTGGCTTAGGGCGTGTGGGGAATTTGCCAGATACCTTTGTTCGTCAAGACTTAATTTCTTATATCAAAGATAAATTGAATGCGAACAATCTCACTTTAATAGAAAGAACACCAAAAGAGGCATATAATCGCGTCGCCATTGTTGGTGGGTCTTCCTTTGAATCACTATCAGCTGCTCTAGACGAGGAAGCGGATGTATTTATTACAGGTGACATTACTTTTCATAAAGGGCAAGACGCTTATGAATTTGATATACTTACCATTGATAGTGGTCATTACATTGAACACATATTCAAAGAGAAAATGGCTACAGTTATTAAAAACTTAGCTCAAGAGAATTTTTGGGATATTGAAGTCATTGAGAGCACTACAAACACAAATCCATTTATGTACGAATAGAAAGGTGATATTATGAGTATTTTTGAAAAAACAAAAGAGAGATTAATTAGATATGCCAAGATAGATACACGTTCAGATGTATTTAGTGAGACAATTCCTTCAACAGAGAAACAATTTGATTTATTAAATTTATTAGTTGAAGAATTAAAAGAGATTGGCTTAGATGAGGTAGAACTTAACCCAAATAATGCCTTTGTCACAGCAACATTACCAGCGAACACGTCAAAAGAGGTCCCTTCAATTGGTTTTATTGCTCACGTTGATACGGCAGATTTTAATTCTGTAAACGTACAACCAAAAGTGATTGAAAATTATGATGGACTCGCAATCACTTTAAACACCGATGAAGGTATCGTCATGGATCCGGTTGATTTTCCAAACTTAAATAATTACATTGGAGAAACACTAATTACAACAGATGGAACGACTTTACTTGGTGCGGATGATAAAGCAGGGATCGCTGAAATAATTACAGCTGTTGAATATCTAGTGAACCATCCAGAAATTGAACATGGTAAAGTGCGTGTTGCATTTGGACCAGATGAAGAGATTGGTCGTGGGGCTGATCACTTTGATGCTGAAGGTTTTGATGTTGATTTTGCCTATACAATGGATGGTGGTCCTGAAGGTGAATTAGAATATGAAAGTTTTAATGCTGCGGGCGCAACCGTTACAATTACTGGTAAAAACATCCACCCGGGTACTGCCAAAGGTAAGATGCTGAATGCAGTTACAGTTATGAAGGAATTTATGAATGAATTCCCAGAACTTGAAGTGCCAGAACACACAGAAGACCGAGAAGGGTTTTACCATATTTCTGACGTTGAGGGTTCTGTGGATAAAGCCGTTTTAAGAATGATTATTCGCGATCACGATCGTAAATTATTTGAAGATCGTAAAGCATTCGTTCAATCCGCTGTGAACAAAATTAATGATAACTATCCATCTAAACCCTTAGAACTTGAGATGGAAGATCAATATTACAATATGGGTGAAATTATTGAAAAAGATATGACACCCGTTGAATTAGCCCAAAATGCTATGGAAACATTAGATATCCAACCAAGAATCTATCCAATTCGTGGAGGAACTGATGGGTCTAAAATTAGTTTCATGGGAATACCTACACCTAATATCTTCGCCGGTGGAGAAAATATGCATGGTCGATTCGAGTTTGTTTCAGTAGAAACAATGGAAAAAGCCGCAAATGTCATTATTAAAATTGTTGAACTAAACGCAAAATAATCTTAAGGGGTAATTAGATAATGAAGACTTTGACCGAAGAATTCACAGTACAAGCTGATGTTACAGCAGCCTCTGTTGGATCAGGTGGCTTAGAAGTTTTATCATCACCGAGTATAATGGCCTGGATGGAAAATGTTTCTTATGAATTATGTCAAAATTACTCTGACAATGACGAAACAACGGTTGGAATTGAGTTTTCTATGAAACACTTAGCACCAACAGCCGTTGGAAAATTGGTTCGCATTACAGCTAAAATAATAGAACAAAATAAATCTATATTGACACTTTCACTTGAAGCTATGGTTGATGGGAAATTAATTGCCTCGGCTGATCATATAAGAGCGAAAGTAAACAAAGAAAGATTTTTAGAAAAATTATAATAATTATTGAAGAAACGGAAATTATACCAGGCATTTTGGTTATATTTCCGTCTTTTCTTAGATTAATTGAGATTAAAGCGACAGAATAGTTTATTGAAAGGAGTAAAGAATGGGATTACAAATTATAACCGGAGATCTTTCAGTAAATAAAAAACGTGTTATTATTGAAAAATTATTACATATTCTTGAAACGAATCCGAATGCAACGATTTATTATATTGTTCCTGACCATTTGAAATTTGATATGGAGACATTTGTCCTAAATACCATCGAAGAAGTTAAAGGACAGAAAGAAGCAGCGATGATGTCATTACAAGTGGTTAGTTTCACGCGACTCGCCTGGTTTATGATTCGCCCCCAAAGCCCTAACAAACAGTCAATATCTGATGTTGGTTTAACGATGATCATTAGACAATTGCTTAGTGAATTAAAAGATGACCTCATTGTATTAAGAGGTCAAATTAATCATCAAGGTTTTATTGATAAGCTATTATCATTATTTAATGAGCTTATCGAAGGTAATATTACGCCCGAAGATTTATCACGCATAACTACGGATACACATATTGATGTTTCAGATATGAGTGAAGGCATACCTAATTTAGAACAACAAAAAATTGTCGAGATTCAACTAATTTATACGAAATTTATTGAGAAAATTGATCTTTTAGATGTTTCACAATATAGCACTTTAGAACAATTAGAAGCCTATATTAAAAGTGAGGGGCAATTAGCGGACCATTACGCGGTTATTGATCATTATTATTATTTTAATGCACAGCAGATGAGCCTTTTAATGCAATTATCAGCCACTTTCAGTGATGTATGGCTCACATTACCTATTACACATTCACTAGCCAATAGCCAAACGTTTCAGCCGATATTGGATACAATTCGCTATACATACCATCAAGTAAAGGCGTTAGCACAATTCAATCAAATAAAAGTGTTACCGGATTGGGACATTAATCAGCCACTTCATACAATCGGAACTGATTTACTAACGACTGCGAAATTATTTAAAGATATTCAAGAAATAGGGACGAGTATAGAAGATGAGAAAACGAAGTATTTAAGTCCACCAATTGAAATTTGGCAGGCGGATACAATTCAAACGGAGTTACGTCATGTTAGTAACCAAATTCACCATTTAGTAGCTACTGAGGGTTACCGATATCAAGACATCGTTGTTATGACACGCGACTTTGATAGATATCAAGTGATAGCAAAACCGTATTTTGATGCGAATGATATACCTATTTTTGTAGATAATGTTGCGAAGATGAATCAGCATCCTTTTGTACTTTTACTAGAAAGCCTATTGAATTTAAAACTTTACAATTGGAAATACGATGACGTGATGGGTTTCTTGAAGTCTGGTTTAATTATTCCAGAGTTTTTAAAAGACACACCCCTAGAGCAACAAGAGCAAATGAAAGACCGTGAAGTGAATTACTTTGAGAACATTATTTTAGCTAATGGATATTTTGGTTACCGTTTAATTCAACCAAATTTCATATGGCGTTTCGAAGACGAAGCTAAATTTGTTCAGAATGGTGATCGGAAACCTCGTTATACGTTGAAAGAACTTTCTGAAAAATGGAGACAATGGCTAATTTCAGATGTCAGTCAAGTCTTTAAAGCTTGGGAGAGTCCAATGACAGGTCAAAAGGCTGGAGCTTGGCTCTATCAATTAATGCTTGATCTAGGCGTTCGTGATCAATTTGTTAAACAACGCGACATTTCCATTGATACGGGTGAAGTAGAATCTTCTCGTCGAGACGAGCAAGTGTGGCAAGTATTTGTTGATTTACTTGATGAGTTTAATGAGATTTATCAAGATCAAACTATTTCATATGCTTTATTTATCGAGTTATTAATTGCTGGTTTAAGTGAATCAAGTTACCATATAATCCCTGCAACACTCGATCAAGTGACGTTAACAAGTGTTGAAAGTCCACAGGTACAGCCATTTAAGGTTGCTTTCTATATTGGTATGGATGACAAAACCTTACCGCTTAATCGACCAACATATTCTTTATTAGATGAAGCATCAAGGGAGTTACTTCAAAAAGATTTACTTCCACATCAATACTTAATGAAGCTTAATGAACAACAATATAGTCAAGAATTATTATTAGCGTATCAATTATTACTGAATGCGTCCGAACGAATATACGTTAGTTATGCTACGAGTGTAAATAATCAAAGTATGCAATTAAGTCCATATATTTCTCAAATAGTGCAATACTTGAAACTTCCAACTTATATATTTACGCATGACCTAGTATCTGAATTGGAACATCTACACTCGAGTACTTTTGGTAAATATAGTATGGAACAAAATTTATTACTACAATTATCACATTATCTCACTCAAGATGAAGGCTTACTAAATGATCTGCATAAACAAGTATTTTTAGTAATGAATGACTATGATGGTGCAGAGAAAGAAACACGTCAATCCATCGAAGCTATAGTTGAAGTAGTGGCTAAATTCAATGAGTTACCTACGAATATCGATCCAGAAATTGCGATTCAATTATTTGGTAAAGATATCAATGCATCCGTTTCGAAAATTGAACAATATTTCCAAGATCCTTTTAGCCATTTCTTATTACATGGTTTAAAGATAAAAGAGAGAAAATTATTTGAACTAGATTATGCGCGGTCGGGAGATTATTTCCATGACTTTTTAGATTCATTTACACGACTGTTAATTGATAAGAAATTAGATTTAAGACAAGTTGATATGAGCAACTTAAATCAATTATTTAACCAAGTAAAAGGAAAGCTAGAACAAGATGAACGATTCAATATTATGTTTAGTCATGCGAAGTTTAATGCGATTAAAACGCAAATGGACGAACAATTATTCCGATTTATAAAATTTAGCCAGGCACAACAGAAACGAACGAAGATGACTTCAATTCAATCTGAGGCAGTCTTTGGAATCTCACCATCCCCAGATCAATTAAAAGGATTTATCTACCCATTAAATAGTGGAGGACAACTAAGTATTAGCGGGAAGATTGATCGGGTGGATATTGCTAAAACATCAAACGATACTTTCTTACAAATTGTTGATTATAAGTCAGGTAAGAAGGAATTTAATGTTGTCGATACGTATTATGGGCTTGATTTACAAGTATTAACTTATTTAAGTGTTGCTTTAAACAATTATCCGGATACAAAGGCTTTCGGCGCATTTTACCAACCCTTAATCCACTCCTACACTGCATTTAAAGAGGCTTCAATGCCGGATACTTTTGAAGCTATGGAAGAGTTACAACTATCTGAGAATACTTTCAATGGTTTTGTTAGTGTTGATGAGGAACAATTAACCTATATTGATTCAAGTATAGAAGTGACGAATAATAGTCTTGTATATCCTGTAAAGTTTAAAAGAGGTGGACTATACAATGCCTTTAGCCGTGTGTTTGCAGAAGAAGAGTTAGATATTCTCTTAAAATACGTTCACATGAAATTTAAACAAGCAGCGAATCAAATTCAAAATGGGGTGATTGAATTAAAACCCTTCAAAGAAAATCAATATACGACATCATTACAACCGGAATACCGGGTAATTAGTGGGTTTGATTCAACTGAGAATTATCAAGCATACCGGGAAAAGACAATCAATAAAAAGAATATCATACAAGAAATGTTATTAGAATTGGACGAAAGTGGGGAAGATGAAGAAGATGATGAATAATATAGAACCTAAACCGCTCAATTCGAATTTTAACGATGAACAATGGGAAGCAATCCAACATAAAGGGAGTAATATCCTTGTTTCTGCTTCCGCAGGTTCAGGAAAAACGACAGTTTTAATTGAACGGATTTTTAACCATATATTGCAAGGATTTGCCAATGTTGATGAGCTATTAGTTGTAACATTTACTGAAGCTGCAGCGAATGAAATGAAAGAAAGAATGGAGAGCAGATTAAAGGACGCAGTGAACGAAACATTGAACCCTGAGGAACAGAGACGATTGACACACCAATTATCGCTTTTACCTAAGGCAAATATTCAAACGCTGCATTCATTCTGTTTAGAAGTCATACAAAATTACTTTTATTTAATTGATTTTAATCCTAATTTTTTATTAGTAACAGATCAGACTCAAGTACAATTAATTTATCAAGATGTCTGGGATGACATGATTGCTTCAATTCATGATGCGTCTTCTGAAATTGAAGCTATTACGCCAGAAATTTATCAATCACTTCTAGCGCGATATGGGAGTGTGCGTTCTGATGAAGCATTATTCGATACGATCATTGATATTTATAAATTTGCCCGCTCACAAACGAATCCAACTTTATGGTTAGAAGAAGCAAATACCGCAAGTGCTAACTTTGTAGTATTTAAAGACAGTTTATTATATAAACAAACAATTAAATTCGTGCTTGAAACCAATAGTCTGCAAGCCATAAAATTACTTGAAACAGCGACAAGTTTACTCCATTCGCTCTCCGATGAAGGCGTTTCTAAGTATGAACCAATCATTCAAGCTGATTTACAACAAGCAAATCTTTTATTTGGTTTGTCGAGAGAAGATAAACTTGAGGATCTGTTCTCACAAGCGAGTTCAATTCAATTTGGCAAATGGAAAGCAAATAAGAAAACTTCCGAAGATTATGAAATAGTTGCTGAACTCAAAGAATTACGTGATGAAGCAAAAGATATCATCACTAAAAATATAGTGCCAATCTTTACTTATGAATACGAGTTAACTGAAAAAGTGGAACAAGACCAGGGACACATTATTTATTACTTATCTCAATTAGCTAAATTATTTATGGACCGATTAGCGGAACATAAAACATCTATAAACATGATTGACTACAATGATTTAGAGCATCTTGCTTTGGAAATTTTAGCTCCTTTGAACAAAGACAGTGAACAAAGACAAGTCAGTTCAGCTGCGCTTTTTTATCATAATAAATTTAAAGAAATAATGATTGATGAGTATCAAGATATTAATGACATTCAGAATGAAATTTTATACTTTTTATCACATGAGACTCGAGATGAATTAAACGATAATTTATTTATGGTAGGGGACGTAAAGCAATCGATTTATGGTTTTAGAATGGCAGAACCAAGTTTATTTTTAAATCGTTATTTAAACTATGCAAATTCTAGTGAAGATAAACTCATTATCTTAGATAAAAACTACCGTTCGAGAGACGAGATACTGCAATTTACAAACTTCGTATTTGAACGGGTAATGGATTCAGAATTTGGTGAGATGAATTATGGAAAAGCAGAATCACTAACTACTGGGAATAAATCTTTTGAACCAGAAGCGCCCCATGAAGATTTTAATATTCAACTACTTTTATATGAGAAAGAAAATCAAGAGAGTGAAGAAGTAGATGAGGTCGTCAGTGATGACATCGCTTTAGCGGGTACTTCATTAGAGGCTGAAAGCCATATTATCGCTCAAGATATTCGAAATAAAGTAGCGGAAGGTTACTTAATCTATGATAAGAAGTTGAAAAAACAACGGCCAGTGACTTTTTCGGATTTTGTTATTTTAACGCCAACTCGAAAACCTTTCTTAATTGCACAACGAATCTTAGAAAGTTATGATGTACCGATTTATGCTCAAAAAGTTGAAAATTATTTCCAAAGACAAGAAGTTCAATTAATGTTAGCGTTATTGAAGCTCATCGATAATCCTTTACAAGATATTCCATTAGTTGCGATACTTCGGTCCTATTTTGTTCAATTAGATGATGAAGCCTTAAGTAATATTCGGATTCTTTCACCCAATGGTTTATTCTATGAAGCAGTCCTCGCTTACTTAAATGACCCAGAAACCCAAGAGAGTGATAAAGATATCCATCAGAAATTGAGTAACTTCTTCAAGCAATTGACACATTGGAATGCCTTATCGAAGCGTATTTCCTTAGTGGATTTAATATGGACGATTTACCAAGAAACTTCATTCTTAGATTATGTAGCAGGTCTAAATAATGGTGTCCAACGTGAGGCAAATTTACATGCTTTGTACGAGAAAGCATTGGAATTCGAGCAAAGCCAATACAAAGGTGTCTTTGGCTTTATTCGCTACATAGAGAAAGTGATGCAACAACAAAATGACTTAGCAGAGCCAGTTTTACTCGATGGACAACAAAATTTTGTGAGATTGATGACAGTACATGCTAGTAAAGGTTTAGAGTTTCCAATTGTATATCTAATGGATACAGCTAAGAAATTCAATTTACAAGACGCAAGATCAAAATCTTATATTGCTTCAAAACACTTTGGGATTAGTTCGGATTACTATGATTTTGAAAACCGCATTAAATTTGCCTCATTTACAAAACAAGCATTTAAGATTGAAAAGGAAAATATGTTAAAAGCGGAAGAAATGCGTAAATTATACGTAGCTTTAACGAGATGTGAGCAAAAGCTCATGATTGTTGGAACGATTAAAAACGAAGAAGAGTGGCATACTAAACAAGAAGCGACGCAAGATAAAAGTAATCATGAAACCTTAATGGTTCCTTTACAAGAGCGACAAAGTGCATCAAGTTGGTTAGATTGGATTAGACAAGCTATCGCTAAAGGCAATTCTAATTCTGATTTAGCTGAATTTAATTTATCACAAATCAATATTGAGTTTATCGATTTACAAAGCATTGCAGATTTACAAATTCAGTATCAAATACCAGTAAATTACTCTAAGAAACCCAATTTAGCTAAGCAAATTGATCGTTTGAACGTCAATGATTTAAGTGATCAAAGTGTTTATAATCATATGAAGCAATTATTCAATTATAATTACACATATGAGCTAGCGACGAATACCTCAAGTTATCAGTCTGTATCTGAATTGAAACGCTTATACGAAGAACCACGAATTGAAAAAATTGCTTATTTCTCAGACCGTAGTGGTAACTCGACTGAAAGCCAAGAAATCGAAGAACAAGAAAACTCTTCGAAGATTCAAGGAATTCGATATACTGAAGATACGTTTGAACCACCTAAATTCATCGATAACTTAGAGACAAAACCAAATTATGCCGAAATAGGGAGCGCAACACACTTCTTATTACAACAGTTAGAGTTTTCGATTTTGGCAGAGAAAAATCAAACACAATTGAAAGAAATTTTAATTGAAACTAGCCAATCTCTCGTTGAAACGAAACACATAAGTAAAGAATTGGCCGAATTAATCAATTATGACAGTGTCATCACATTTATTCAAAGTGAATTAGGTCAGTTAACGATTGAACATGCTGATCGGGTTAAGAAGGAACAAGCTTTTTCATACTTAACTCCAGCATTGAAACTGTTTGAGAATAATATTGCAGCTGAGAATATGAAAGAATTATCAGAAGATCAGTTGTTAATTCATGGAGTTATCGATAATTTCATTGAATTTGACGAAGATATTGTTATTTATGATTATAAAACGGATCGATATAAACCATACGCAAATATGACAAAAGAAAAACAAATTGAACAAATTGTAAACAAATATCGATTTCAAATTAGTTTGTATTCAAAAGCACTGACAATTACTTACAACAAACCAATTAGGCAAGCATATATAGTCCTATTAGATTTTGGTGTATCCATTCCTATTGATACAATGTACCAACTTTAAGAATATAAAAAGAGCTCGACTAGCAAAACTAGTTGAGCTCTTTTATCTTTATTCAGTTACTTGTGCCGTCGCTACATCAGGGGCATAATCAACACCGGTTGTATATTCACCCGCTGCATTCCAAAGTAAGTACTCATGAATGCCATTTTCAGCTAAGGCATTAATTTGTCCTTGAACTTCAGTTGGACCATATTCCATGAACATTGTGAAGTCTTGTAGCCAAGGTCTTGAAACAACATCATTTTGAACGGGACCTAACACATATAATTCTTCTTGAATGTAAGTATTTGTAAATTCATATGGATAATAGTCTGGAACATCAAAACCAAAAAATCCTGAAGTCCAGTGAGACGGGTAAATCATAGAAGATACCACATCTACTCGTTCAGCCATTTGAGTAAAGTTTTGACCAATACCACGAACGTCTGGAGCATCTCCAGCAACCGCTGTGTATCCGAAGATATCAGCACTAATTTCAACACCATAAGGCGTAAGTCGGTTATCGGCATAAGTTAAAAAGTCATTAATTGCGGCGACACGCTCGTAGCCTTGTTCATCGGGATTATCTGATTCGAATACCGAATATTCTCCCACTTCATATTCTAATTGAGTATGGAAAGTTTCAAAACCTTCAGGGAACCGAATATAGTCAAATTGAATATCTTTGAAGCCCATTTTAGCAGCTTCTTCAGCAATCGTAAGGACATAATCCCAAGCATCTTGACTGAACGGGTTAATGAACTTAGAACCATTCCCATCTGACCAAATTTCACCTGTGGCAGAATCTTTAAATGATAAGTCTGGACGCGCCTCGGCTAATAGATTATCTTTAAAAGTTGTGATACGAGCAATTGGATAAATTTCATTCTCTTCTAGGACACGTAAGACTTCAGCGTAGTCTACAGATCCTATTACGTTTTGTTGAACATACTCATTGTCAGTTTCAATAGGTGGAATGACGTTACCCCAATCATCTTTGAAGTCAATCACTACAGCATTTAATTCTGTTTCATTGATGTAATCGATAATGTAGTTAAAGTATTCTTCATTGGCAACATTCTCAGCCGTTAAGTAAACTCCCTTAACTCCGTCTTCAGGATAAGGAATAGAAATTCCACTATCATAGAAAAGGGCAGAAGGTAATTGTTCGGGTTGAGATAACAATGGCTCATCAGGTATAACTAAACCTTCATAGCGGTTCGTATCATTTGTAGCCACTCGGTTATTGAATTCAGTGATTGTCTCACTGTCATACTTTGGAGTTACTTCTGGCAGTGTAAAATACTGCGGTTCTTCTTGTTCAGCATTATTTGACTGCTGACAACTGGCCAAGACGAATACTGAAAGCAATAGCAAGGCAAATACTTTAGTATAAGAGTTGACTTTTTTGTTTTTTAAGTTGGACATATTAAAAACTCCTCTTGTCTTTATTACAAATTTCTAATTCGATTCTTGTAAATTAGCTAAATATACTTTAAAATTAATTAATTGCGCATTGATAGGTTCAAAGTACCCTAAGATACGCTCTAAATTAATTTGATTGGTTGTATGTAACTTTGACACACTATCAAATACAGCAAAGAAAGATGAGTAATCTGTTTCTGGATTTGCAATCGATTTGTATACGATTGATTCCGTTTCAATGGTATCTCGATAATCAGATATGTAAGTAACGATTTCTTGAGACAATTCCTGTAACTGAGTAATTTGATTTGTCACTTGTTCAGTTGGAAGCGGACTATTATCAGCTTGATTAGAAAATTCCTCAATCATTGTATCCAATTCACCACGAACTTCTTCTAATTTAGTCAAGTGTTCTTTACGGCGTCGAATATTTTGTTGGATGGGTGAATCATCACTAGCAAAATAAGTAAGATCATCTCCAGCGTTAGCAATGGTACTTTCAAATTCTGCTTGTAGGTTTCCTTCAGCAAGTTGTATTTCTGTTAACTCATTAACAATACTTGTAACGTTCTCCTGAACGAGACTGACTGTTTTATCAGCTCTTTCTACTGAGTTATCACAACCAGCAATAAATAGTGTTGTTATTAAGAGTATTACAATTTTATTCAAATGTTTCATAGACACTCCTTAAAAATGATTTAAATTGTTTAAAAAATAATAAATTTAATTTTTACTTAGATTAGTATATAATAACACTATTAGCAATTCAAATATTATTAAATATTTAGAACCTAAAGGCAAGGAGTATCTATGTTTTTATCTTTTTTCGTTGCAATATTATTAATTGTTTTTGACCAAATTGTCAAGTTTTTGACGGTAACAAACTTACAAGTAGGGGAATCAGCTGAAGGAATTGCCAATGTTCTCGATTTTTTCTATTTACGTAATGATGGTGCTGGCTGGGGCTTGTTCTCGGGTCGAGTGAATTTCTTTTTAATTATTACCGTGTTGGCTGCTGCTTATATTATTTATTTGATCTTCAAGAATCGTGACCATCATTTTATAACTCGTTTAAGTTACGGTTTAATTCTTGGTGGAGCTGTTGGTAATTTTATCGATCGAATTCGTTTAGGTTACGTAATCGATATGGTTAGACTCAAGTTTATAGATTTTCCGATTTTCAATGTAGCGGATGCTGCACTGACAATCGGAGTCGTATTGCTTATTATCGTAATATTATTTTTTGAAAATACAGAGGATGTTTTATAATGACAAAAATTAAAGAAACAAAAAAATTTGAATTAGAAGGCGAAGTAGGTCGTTTAGATAAAGTATTAGTAGACTTATTATCTGAAGAAACTTACAGCCGTTCTACCATTCAAAAATTATTAAAAAATCAGCACATTACTGTTGATGGCGTGCATCAAAAAGCAAATTACAAATTAAATGGGAGTGAAGTAATTAACGTTGAAATTCCTGAAGAAGAACAAATGGCTATCTTACCAGAAGATATTCCATTAGATATTATTTATGAAGATGAAGATGTTTTAGTTATTAATAAACCCATTGATATGGTTGTTCATCCATCAAAAGGGCATCAAAGTGGAACTTTAGTGAATGCTCTAGTGCATTACTTAGATGATAATTTATCTAATAATGAAGATACTATCCGTCCAGGGATAGTTCATAGAATTGATAAAGATACATCAGGTTTAATCGTTATAGCCAAAAACAATCTTGCCCATCAAAAACTTAGTGAACAATTAGAAGATCACTCGATGGGACGGACATATGTTGCTTTGGTCAATGAAGTGATTGAAACACCTACAGGTATCATAGAAGCGCCGATTAATCGTGACCCAAGTAATCGAATTAAATTTACGACGAATCATGCAGGTAGATACGCACTGACTCATTTTGAAGTATTAGAAACTTTTGCGCATAATACACTCGTTAAAGTTGAGTTAAAAACGGGACGGACGCATCAAATTCGTGTGCATTTAGAATTCATCGGCCACCCAATTGTAGGTGATCCTTTATATCGCCAAGGCGTGGGCCAAATGAAAGGACAACTCGCTCGTCTTGATGATGGTCAGTTTTTACATGCTCAATCGCTTCATTTTATACATCCAACAACTGGGGAAGAAATGAATTTCGAAACAGACTTACCAGAACGCTTTGAAGAAGTTTTAAGAACTTTACGTTAAATTAGGCATTGTATTTATATTTTATCTCAAAATATGATAAAATTAGTTATATTGCCATAACAAGGGGGTATTAATGTGTCAATCAATGATAAAATTCTCGATAAAATACGTAATTTGTTATCACTTGCTGAAGACGGTGGTAATGACGAGGAGAGTCAAACAGCCTTATTAATGGCCCAAAAATTAATGCTTAAATATAAAATTTCTCAAGATGAGTTAAATGAAGGTGGAAAGCAAGAGATTATTATCAAATCCCTTTCTGTATATAAGCGATTATATTGGTGGGAGAAAGTGTTAGTTAAGATCATTTCTGAAAACTTCAGAGTGATGTTTTATGTGCAGAGTAACCGACTGCCTCATCAAAAGAGCGTGCAAAGAAAGGTTGTTCTAATGGGTTATCCAGAAGATATTGAATTGGCTTACGAAGTATTTTACTTAGCTGCAGAATCAATGAAGCATTATGCAGGAATTCATATTAAAGATAATAATGAGGATTCTACACTTGCTCAAGCTCAAATTCGAAAAGCCTACTATCAAGGGTTTATGGATGGTTTAGACCATAAATTTGCCAAGCAAAGAGAAGAGATGGCAGATGATAATGAGAAGTTTGCTTTAATTATCAAAACTCCTCAAGATGTTGTAGATAAGTTTAATCAAGAAATTAATGGTTCTTTAGCCTTTAAACAACCTGATTTAAGTCGAAATAGCCATGCCTATCATGATGGTTATGACAGAGGACAAAATGTGTCATTAACGAACAAATACTTAGACCAATAATTTATTATCACTACTTTCAAGAGAATGTATAGATGAGTTATTTAAAGCACTGCAATTTTTGTAGTGTTTTTTGTATTTCTATAAAATTTTATACCTATAAATATATATGTAGTAATAATAAAGGGTAACGTTTTCAAATATCGATGAATATTGTTATAATCACATTAACAATAATATATTATGAGGTGAACAAATGACATACTCAAGTATTAAAGAACAAACTCAAATTTATGATGATTTAACAGAATTATACCAACAAATAAAAGCTGAATCTGAAACTGAATTTAAAGCCATTGATAAATATATCGAACGAAACGAATTTCGTGAAAGTGCTAGGAATTTGTTTGCTTATCTTGCTTTAAGAAGACGAGATATCCGATCATTACAAGCAGATTTATCTTCATGGGGTCTATCAAGTTTAGGTAGATTAGAGTCTAGAACGTTATTTACTTTAGAGTCTGTTATTAGACGTTTAGGAAATACAATTGGCAAAGATATGGAGATTGAAGAACCTGAATCAAAACAATCAACAGCTGGAAGAAACAGACTTGCTCAGAATACACAATTGTTTTTTGGAGATGCGCCAAGAGAAAGAAATACACGCATTATGGTGACAATGCCTACAGAAGCATCTGAAGACAAGGTGCTTTTGAAAGAATTAATTGAGAGTGGGATGAATGTTGCTAGAATTAATGCAGCGCATGACAATGAAGATACTTGGAGTGCCATGATAGACAATATTCATGAAGTAGCCGAAGAATTAGATAAAAAAGTAAAAATATTAATCGACATTGCCGGTCCTAAAATTAGAACAGATTGGGTCTTTACAAAATTTAAGAAACCCAAAGTAAAAGCAGGTGATTTAGTTCGTATGACTAAAGATTATGTAAATTTACCAGCTCTTGATGACGATATTAAAGTGACTATCGGTTGCAGTATACCTCAAATTTTTGAGCAATTATCAATTGATGATCTGATTTTGATTGATGATGGGTCCATTGAGCTTGAAGTGAAAAAGATTGGGGAGTCAGAAGCTTTACTACTAGTAAAGAGAGTCAGAGGTGGCTCTGTTAGAATAAAGGCTGAGAAAGGCCTTAATTTCCCTAAAACAGAGTTTGATATCGATGTCCTAACTGATGAAGACCGAAAAGCGATTCACTTTGCCGTTGAACATGCGGATATGATTGGTTGTTCATTCATTCGAACTACGGATGATATTGAAGAAATTCAAGCAGAAATTGAAAAAACGAATCGACCATTGAATGATATCCCATTAACTTTAAAAATTGAAACAGTTCAAGCAATGAATAATTTACCAGAAGTGATTCTAAAAGCTGGAAGTCGAAATCCAGTATCTGTCATGATTGCCCGCGGAGATTTAGCGGTAGAAAGTGGTTATGTGAGACTTGCTGAATTACAACAAGAAATCTTATGGATTTGTGAGGCAAGTGACACCCCTGTGATTTGGGGGACAGAAGTACTCGCTTCAATGTTAGATGAAGGAATCCCTTCAAGAGCAGAAATGACAGATGCCGCTGAAGGAAGTCGTTCTGAGTGTGTTATGTTAAATAAAGGTTCTTATATGTCAGATACAGTTCAGATGCTCAATGACATCTTAATTAAAATGGAAGAACACCAATATAAGAAAACACCTACACTAAGATCATTAAATGTCGCAAAGATTAAATTACCATAATAGATTTACTAAATATTAACGGAAATTTATAATACCTGAATAATTCATACCTCTATAATTTAAGCTGGTTTCTTGAATAAATTAATCGTTCTTGGAAAAATTGGGAATTTTTCTACAAAATAGTGCGTTCTCGAAGTAGATTTTAACTAAATGAACCTTC
>NZ_JBGQQZ010000054.1:0-17341 GCF_045528575.1 Ruoffia sp. FAM 24228 | reverse complement strand
GTGTCATCGATTGCACACAAACGGAACACGATTCCACGGAAATCCTTACACTACCGAACACCGTTGGAAGTATTTTTGAGTTACTTAGATGAAGCAGTTTTGTCTAGCTTAATTTGACAAATCAAAATTTCTAAAAAAATTGTGAATCTGGTATTGTCACCTTCCATCTTATTCATTTATTCCCATCATAATGACTACTACACTATAAACAGTAAAAACGATTTCAATTTATTATACTTTTTTAGAAGACCGCTTTCATAAAATAGTTCATTTTAGTAGTAATGTATAAAACTTCACTAGTGTTGCATTAAAATATTAACCTGTTCCATGGCATAAAAAAATCCTTTATACTAGTACTTGGATGACTTATCCAAGACCAATACAAAGGATCTATGCATGGATAAGTATAAAACAAAAATGACAATAAATAAATGGTTTTCGTATATTAAATTAGAACAATTAAGCTTAGATTCTCGTCAAGCCATCGAACAATTTGATCGTTATGCAAAGAAATTGACATTTAAGAAAGTAATAAAGCTCTTTCTGTATGCCATTAACGATGAAACCGAAAGTTTACGACACCTAGACCAACAACTTGTCAATCCGAATTTGAAAAAAGTAATGGGGATAGACTCTATCAGTTACTCTCAGCTTTCTCGTGCCCTACGGGCACTTGAACCAAGTGTATTACTGGAGGTTTTTAATCATTTACTTTCTCTTGTGCATAAAAAGACGAAGGTAAAGTCGAAAGAAAAACTCTATCTGATTGATTCCACAACCTTTTCATTTAGCAAGAATTCCTATCCATGGGCGCATTTTAGACCGACAAAAGCTGGCATAAAGTTACATTTAAAAGTCTGCTTCATGAATGAACGTTGGGTGCACCCTGAACAATTTGAAGTATCTCCTGCTTCTGAACATGATCATGAACACTTAGAGGTCTTTATCAATGAGCCATTGGCTACATACGTTTTTGATCGTGGGTATCTTGATTTCGCTCAATTCAATCAAATGCATTGGGGTGGGTATTTCTTCGTTTCTCGGATTAAGAAGAATACGAAGGTACATGTGCAAGGCCATCTAGACGTTCCTAAAGGAACGGGTATTATCAGTGACCAGTTGGTTCAATTGGGCAGTCAAGTCTACTTGACGAGTCTCTTTCAACTTGTGACGATAGAAAGAAAGCAGCAAGCCAATTTAAGAATTATCACCAACCGCATGGATGTATCAGCTGAAGAGATTAGTAAAATGTATCAATCACGATGGCAAATCGAGCTCTTTTTCCAGCATATCAAGCAACACATGACGATTAAAAACCACTTTTCAAAGTCAGAAGAAGGTGTGGAAAATCAAGTCATACTGGCACTGATTGTCTACTTACTGACCTTACTCATCAAGCTTGAATTAGACTTAAAACAAACAGTTTTCCACGTTTTAAGGCATTTACGAGCGTTACAGTATGAACCGTTCGAATTATTTAAGGAAATATTCGAACCTGACTAAGTGAAAGAAGCCGCAAATCGATTTATCTACAACTAAATAAGTCAAAAAAATTCTGGAAAAAGTCATCCGCTGCGCCAGCATTTGACTTTTTTGAAATTTTTAACGAAAACTACATGTGATTTAATTAACAATAAACAAGTAACAGTGATTTTCAGTTTTATGCAACACTAGTGAAATATAACATGAATTACATAAATATTCTACTTGTAAATTTCAAGTTCAAGTTAGCCACTTAGTCTCAAAAAATTTTATGATTGTTCTTTCTTTGATTTAACTTAGCTCTTTTCCATATGCTTAGATTGCCTGACGTTCCTGATGGAAGGCGCGGACAAAGCGTTCATAGGGTGTGTCATAAGCCAAGATGCGACGTGGATAGGCATTCATCCACTGTTGTATTCTTAAGCATTGCTCTTTAGTGATTTCCCTCAATGAACAGCCTTTTGGAAAGAATCGCCGAATCAACTTATGTTGGTTTTCACTGGACCCTCTTTCCCAAGTGGCATAAGGGTGGGCAAAGTAGACATCGATGTTTTCTTTGAGCAGGTCGTATAAATCCGAGAATTCCGATCCGTTATCCGCCGTAAAGCTTTTGAAGAGCTGAGGAAAGGCATCCCCCGCACGTTCCTTTAAGTCTGTGATAGCTTGGTTGACCGATTGGGCATCTTTCCCCTTCAACTTCAGGATGATTTCAAAGCGGGTTTGGCGTTCGACCAGAGTGAGTAAGACAGGGTCTAATTTGGTTTGTTGGCCGATCACCGTGTCAATTTCCCAATGACCAAATTCAGACCGGTCATTAATTGCCTCCGGACGCAGGTCAATGGAAGGACCCAGTATACGCTTGTTTTGACGATGGCCTTGAGATGTGGGCGTTGATTTGCGAGACAATTTCTCAAGTAAATCCATGTTTTTAGTCCGCATCACCCCGCGATCAATCCAATCATAGAGGGTGGTTGTACACGGAATGAGGGCGTCCTCAAAGAGGCCATCTTTGCGCGCTCTTTGAACAACGGCGTCGGGGGACCATTTCTCTTCTAACATCTTTTGATCAGCCCATTCCATAAAAAGGCTGGCTTGAAGCCATTTAGGCTGGCGACCACTCTTCAAACGCTGATCATCATAATAGGCTTGACCCGCATCGGCAAAATAAAGGTCATCGGAGTAAATATAATCCTTACCGTTAGACGTCACGCGATTGATTTGGGTCACAGTGCCTCGCTTGACTTCATTATTGATGGTTTGATGATTGCGGCCTAAAACACGGCCGATATGGCGATGGGAGTAGCCTTCCTTTAATAAAATCTGGATTTGATAACGTTCGCCGTCGGTCAGGTGTTTTCCTTTACGGGCATTTGTGTTAGAATTAGTTTGCGTCATGTGAATTCATCCTTGTCTATTGAGAGTTGTCGTAACTTCAATATAACATGAAAATTCACAGGGCGTATTTTTTTATGCCTTTTTATAGGTGGCTAAGTTCATTATAAAATCCACCTAAATATTCTACTAAAAAAATAAGTTAATTTAAAAATAGGCTTTCAATTTTTCGTATTTGTAAGTTAAAACCCTATAAAATACGAAAACGATTGCATTTATTTTAAATATATTTTTTAAGATTCTGCGACGTAATCAGTGCATTAAGAAATACTTTCTCAGTATAATTAATAAAGAAACTATCTTTTCACTAGTGTTGCATTAAAATATTAACCTGTTCCATGGCATAAAAAATCCTTTATACTAGTACTTGGATGACTTATCCAAGACCAATACAAAGGATCTATACCAGGTCCTTTGTAAGAATTGTATCGACGAGATCGATTCGTAAACTTTAGACACTGTAGCCCTAATTGTCTCATAATACGAAGAACGCGTTTATGATTGACTTTATAGCCTCTGGCTCTTAATTCAATTGTAATGCGTCGATATCCATATCGCTCTTTATGTTCCTCAAAGATAGCTTGGATAAGGTCTTCAAGCTCTTTATCTTTATGAGGTTTGGTTTTCTTCGCGATATGATAGTGTTAAGTTGACTCTGGTAATTCTGTCACATATAAGACATCTTTGAGTTTAAAGCCTATTTGGGTTAAGTCATAGACTATGTCTGTTTGTTGTTTGCGCGTGGGTCTTCTAAGCCCAGCGCTTTTAACTTTTTTAAGTATTCTAATTCAATCCTTAAATACTCATTTTCTTTCTTTAACAATTCGTTCTCTTGCTTCATTTCATCATGATTGTTATCGTGAATCGTTTTATTATTATCTTGATTCGGATTCGATTTAGGCATTTTTGGCGGTCTCCCTTGCGGTTTATTCAGACCTTGGGTGCCAAACCTTTCGTATTGACGATGCCAGTTGGCTATGATGGATGGCTCACTTATACCAAAAGCATTCGCTGTGTCTATATAGGACGCACCCGTGTCTTGCTCAAATCTTAAAACATTTAACTTAAAATTTAAAGGATAGGTTGCATTTCGTCGTTTGGTTTTAAGGCCTTCTTTCCCATTGGTTTTGAATTGGTTAACCCATTTTTCAATCAAACTTGTCGTTGAAATATGGTGTTTCTTAGCGAGTAAGGTGTAACCGAATGTCCCATTTAGATACTCTTCGACAACCTTTAATTTGAATTCATATGAATACTTTTGTGACACAAAAACGACCCCCGTAAAGTTAGATTTTTAACTCTAACTTTCGGGGGTCACCTCAGCGCCTTGCTATTTTTATACTTCTTTTAATTCATTAAGTAACTGACGTTTGGCTTCGATAAACTCAGGTTCAAAAATTATTTTCTCAACATCAAAGCTTTTAAAGTCGACGGGCAACTCAAATGTAATTTCACCGGGTTGCCCTTTAATAATATAAACCCGATCCGATAAGATTAAAGCTTCATCTACATCATGGGTAATGATTAATGAAGACCAGCCCATCTTCTCGCGGTAATTCATAAACCATTGATGAAGTTGACGTCTTGTAATGGCGTCAAGAGCACTAAAAGCTTCATCTAACAATAGCCATGGTCTGTCAAATGCAGCTGTTCGCATAAAAGCCACGCGTTGTCTCATCCCACCACTTAGGGCGTGGGGATAATAATTCGCCCATTCTTTAAATTGAAAGATATCGAGTAATTCTAACGCATGCTCACGTGCGTGTTTCTTGCTTTCACCCTGTAAAATCCGCGGCAACATAATATTTTCAATGACAGTATAATGCGGATACAACATATCTTTTTGAAGCATGTAACTTATCTTACCTTTAATTTCTTTGGTTCCATTCAACTCAATCTGACCTTGTTGGGCATCGATAATTCCTGCAATGAGGTTAAAAAGGGTTGTTTTTCCAACCCCACTCGGGCCAATAATGGCAACGGTCTCCCCTTTTTGAAGTTGAATGTTAATATTTTTTAGTACTTGACGATTCCCGTATCGAAAACCAACATCTTGAATTGATAACATGTTATTCTCCTAAAAATTCGTTCGTAAAGTATGTCGCTTCAGTCAAGTCAACTTCCGTTAAGTTACTTTCGTATAACCATGTGTAGAAAGCATTCCAGCGCTCTTCATCGATATAACCCCATTGTTCTGGTTTACTTGTATAGGCTTCGTTAATCCATTCTTGGGAAGCAAGAACAAAATCACGTTGCCCTTCTAATTCCGGTGCATGTTTCAGGAGAATATCGGTTGCTTCTTCTGGATTCTCGATTGCATATTGATAACCGCGTTTGATGGCTTGAACCACTTGCGTCGCTTCTTCAGGACTATTCGCTAAATAATCGTTATTTGCAATAATTATTGGTGAGTAGAAATCTAATTCTTCTGCGTAATCTCTGAAGTAAAAGAAGTTCGTTGGAACGCCCTGGCTCTCAGCCATTATACCGTCCCAAGCGTAATAAACCCAGGCTGATTCAAACATCGAATTAGCTAAACCAACAATGGAATTATCTGCTTGATTAGGGACTAATTCGATTTGTGAATAATCGCCGCCTTCGTTATTAATAATATGCTCTAACATTCCCAGTTCAATGGGATCATTCCATGTTCCGTAAGTATGACCTTCCATCTCCACCGGTTTTGTAATTTGGCTGTCTTCTCTAGCAATAATACCACTTGTATTATGTTCGATAATTGTTGCGACAGCTGTTACAGGTAAACCTCCTGCTAGACGTGTAGCTAAAGAATCTTGGAAACTAATGCCAAATTGAGCTTGACCCAAACCTACTAATTCAGTCGTACTGCCTTCTGGTGGACGGCGAATCGTTACTTCCACGCCCGCTTCTTCAAAATACCCTTTTTCTAAAGCAACATATAATCCAGTATGATTTGTATTCGGTACCCAATCTAAAATAAACTCTATCTGACTGGCTTGAGCCGATGCACTCATAGGAATTAATACTGACATACTGACGATTAAAGCAACAAGCATTTTCTTGAAATAATTCATCATATTATTCTTCTCCTCTGATTTTCTTTTTTTGATTAAAACGCCAAGGTGTTAAATATTTTTCAATATAAGATACAACACCCATAAAGAACAGACTTAATAACGAAATTAAAACAATGACCGCAAACATCTTGTCATAGCTAAAGGCACGTTTGGTTTGAATCATATAAACCCCTAAACCTTCAAAGCCACCAAGCCACTCAGCGACAACCGAACTCACAAAAGCGTAAGACACACTGACCTTCAAGCCACTTAAGAAAAATGACATACTCAACGGTAACTTCACATGACGTAATATCTGCCAACGATTTGCTCCCATTAATTGGAGTAATTGAATCGCATCCTTATCCGCGTTAGCAAAGCCGTTCAGTATACTAATAATAATGGGAAATAATGTCGTTAAAATGACTAAAACAATCTTTGGTGTCATGTCATAACCTAGCCAAAGCACTAATATCGGTGCAATTGCTACAGTTGGAATGGTTTGTGTAACCACCAACATTGGATATAAGGCTCGGTTCAACCAAGGAATCACATCCATAATAATCGCTAAAAAGAAAGCGAGGAAAATTCCTATAGCGAGACCAATAAACGCTTGAATCAGTGTCACCCGGCTGTTCATCCATAAATTCTCTCGGTCTTGCCACAAAGCGATTAGGACATCACTTGGTGCGGGAATAATAAACTCAGGTAACCAACCAACTCTAGCAGCCACTTCCCAAAGCAGTAATAGCCCCAGACCTAGGATCCATGAAGCATATTTAGTGGCGATGTTTTGTAGTTTTATCTTCAATCGTTAACACTGACCCTTTCGCATCATAACTAATTTTGACGTTAGTAAAAATTTTGTGGTGTGTTTGAGAAGCGATTTCGATCGCCTCTTTTAAGATAGGCATCAAAGTATCATAATCACCTTGAATCGTTGTCTCAAACGCCGCCACTTCATAGTTATCCGTCTTTGATGCTATAAAAGCAATGACAGAATCAACCACTTCAAGTGTCGCTTCTTGTGTTGCACCTAGCGGTAAAATTTGTAAAGCAATACTACAATTAACCAAAAAAAAACCTCCCTCATATTCACAACACAAAGTGTCTGAGTCAAGGTAGGTTGAGTGATATTGATAAAGGTATATTCGTACAAAAAGCATACTGCACCAATATACATAAACTTTACTTATTCACATCCCTACGCGAGTCTTAACTCATTCAGGTTCATAGAGTTCAGGTAATCCCATCTCAGCCGAAGCACCCCTTGTGTTATAGTAGAAAGCTTAGCATATTCATAAGCAATGTGCAACAGGATTCAAATTTTTGTATCAAAAAAGCTCGAAGAACCCAATAAAATGGCAATCTTCGAGCTGGTTGTAACAGCTTAATACATCATTAAATATTTATCTAATTCCCATTGTGTCACTTGTTTTTTATATGACTCAAATTCCATTGTTTTCTCAACAATAAAGTTACCTGAAATATGTGGACCTAGAGCATCTCTCATGATTGGGCTGGCTTCAAATTCAGCAATGGCTTCGCTAAGTGATGATGGCAGGTCAATGACACCTTCAGCCATACGCTCTTCTGGAGTCATCGTATAAATATTACGGTCAATTGGCATAGGTGGTTCAATCTTGTTCTCAATTCCATCTAAACCAGCTTGCAAGATAACTGCTAAGGCTAAGTATGGGTTGGCAGAAGGATCCACACTTCTTAACTCAACACGAGTTGAATTACCACGAGATGATGGAATACGAATAAGCGGAGAACGATTTCTCTCACTCCAAGCAATATATACTGGTGCTTCGTATCCTTCAACTAATCGTTTGTAAGAATTTACTAATGGATTACAAATAGCTGTATAAGCACTCGCATGCTTAATTAAACCACCGATAAAGTAATGAGCATTCTTAGATAATTGATCTGGAGTTGATTCATCATAGAAAGCATTCTTCCCATCTTTATCGAATAAAGATACATTAAAGTGCATTCCAGAACCACTCTCACCATAAATAGGCTTAGGCATGAACGTCGCATATAAATTATGACGACGAGCCACTGTTTTAACAATCAATTTAAACAATTGAATTTTATCACATGCGCGAATCGCATCATTATATTTCCAATCAATCTCATGTTGCCCTGGTGCAACTTCGTGATGACTCGCTTCGATTTCAAAATCTAAACGCTCTAATTCAAGCACAATATCACGTCGACAGTTTTCTCCTAAATCCGTTGGCGCAAAGTCAAAGTAGCCACCATCATCATTTAAGTCCATCGTTGGTCGACCATCTTCATCCAGTTTTAATAAGAAAAATTCAGGTTCTGGGCCTAAGTTGAACGAAGAAAAACCTAAATCTTCCATCTTATCTAACACTCGTCTTAAATTCCCACGAGGGTCACCTAAGAAAGACTCTCGTTTTGTTGTATCTACATCACAGATTAAACAAGCAATGCGTCCACCATCTGAGGGAACATCCCAGTTAAAAATCATCCAAGAGTCGTAATCAGGAATTAAATACATATCACTTTCTTCAATACGTACAAATCCTTCAATTGATGAACCATCAAATGTCATATTATTTTCTAATGCCTTTTCTAACTGTGTTAAAGGAATTTCAACATTCTTAATTGTTCCTCTAATATCCGTAAACATTAATCGTATAAAGTGTACGTTATTCTCATGCGCATCAGCAATAATACGATCTTTCGTCCATTTTGTCATTGCTTCAAAATCCTCTCTTTTAATAGGTTATTCGAATCTAGATTGAAAATCTAGTTCATCCCTTAAGATACGTCGCACATCTTGGTCAGTTAGAGGTACTGAGTTTTTAGATACTCTGTCACTAAAGCGATATCTATTTTTAATACCTTTAATTGTCATGCCTTCATCCATTAGGTCAATGATGTCCAGTAATCGATCGACATCATTTAAAGAGTATAGCCTACGGTTGGTTTCGCTACGTTGAGGCTCGATTAATCCCTGTTCTTCGTAATAACGAATTTGACGAGCGGTTAACTCCGTCAACTCCATAACCGTACCTATTGGAAAAACTGCTAGTGACTTACGAAATTCCTTTCTTGCCATCACCATTCTCCTCTCTTAGAAAATTATTATACAACGATTAAAAAGCTCTCGCAAACATATTATAACACCATTTGTAAAGAAATATCACATGAATGAATCCCAAACTAATAATTATTATTATTATACAGTCATCTAGCTTTTGAAATTATGAACAGAATATTAAACTTTCATTACTTTATTCAAATATTCAACATTTCTTATGGTATTCTCGAGTCAGTTAGCGTATTCTTTTATTTAGAAATGTTTTTTTTAAAGGAGTTTTTGAAATGCCAAAAACGCGTAACTATACGCCAATAGCAACAATTGGCTCTCTTATATTCATTGCCATTTGTTTAAGTTTAATTATACTTTTAAATAAATTAACTGCGAACAATAATTTAATTATTGCAGAGCACCAACAACAATCTACTCAAGAAGAGTTAATTTCTTTACAAACTGAGCCCGTTGTTTCTCAACAGACTGAAAGTGTAACCGATGAAAGCATCGAAACACCAGCTACTTTGGCAGAAACACTGAGTACCTACTCACCAAAAGATAAAGCAATGGAAGAAACGATTGCTGAATTAACCCAAACGGAGTTTGATGGAAACTTAATTCAAGCCCAAGATGAAATTCTTGCAGCTATCCATGCAAATGATCTTGATGTGGAAGAACTTGGTTATCTTTTCTTACCAGATTATCCGGCAGAAAAAACTGCGGCTGCAACTGGAACCCAAATTGACGTTCCATTGTATCTGCAAAAAGATGCGAACTGGCGAACTGAGAAATACGGAAGTAATACAACCCAACAACTGGGTGAAAACGGCTGTGCAATCCTTTCTCTAGCCATGGTTCATGCTGCTTTTGAGAATCGAGAAGTGAATCCAATGGAAATCCTTGAATGGAGCGAGGAAAAGTATTGGGTAGATAATGCCGGGACATCTTGGCAAATCTTCCATGACTTTGCGGTTGAATATGATTACAATTTTTATAACTATGGAAATGATTTCTATAGCGCAATGGAAGCTGTAAATAACGGTGAATTAATCGTTGCGTCTGTCTTACCAGGTTTCTTTACAGAGGTTGGCCACATTATCGTCATTCGTGGCTATGAAAATGGTCAAGTCTACGTTAATGATCCAAACGATGACGCTCAAAAAATGTATAGTATTCAAGGTATTGACGAAGAAGTATTACTCACAGAGGGTATCAATTACTGGTCTCTCTCAAAATAATTTAAGCAATCTAACATCCATTCCAAAATTTTTGGGGTGGATGTTTTTTTAGTTACAAGTGATTTTATGAGTGACAACATTTGCTTGTTTTATTGTTATAGGCATTATGATATTATTAGACTTTGAGATAAATACGCCATCAATGTCATGATTGAAGGCGAAATATTATTCAATCTCATCTTACCAACTGAATTAACAAAAGACGTTGCAAAGATAATGAGGTATAATATAGAAGTCGGGATGTTATGTATCGCGCGGAGACATATTGTGCTCAAGATTGAAATATTATTATATAAAAAGGAGATCTAACAATGACATCAGTAGTAGTTGTAGGAACACAATGGGGAGACGAAGGTAAAGGTAAAATTACTGACTTTCTAAGTAATAACGCTGAAGTAATTGCACGCTATCAAGGTGGAGACAATGCAGGGCATACGATTCAATTTGATGGTAAAACATTTAAATTACATTTAATCCCTTCAGGTATTTTTGATAATAGTAAAATCAGTGTTATCGGAAACGGTGTTGTCGTGAATCCAAAGTCAATTGTTAAAGAATTGAACTATTTAAAAGCTGAAGGTGTTGATACTAGTAATTTACGTATTTCTTCGCGAGCTCATGTTATCTTACCTTACCATATCTTAATGGATCAACTTCAAGAAGATTCAAAAGGGGATAACAAAATTGGAACAACCATTAAAGGAATTGGTCCAGCTTACATGGATAAAGCTGCCCGTGTTGGAATCCGCGTTGCTGATTTATTAGATAAAGAAATTTTTAAAGAGCGCTTAGAAGTAAACTTAGCTGAAAAGAATAAATTATTCGAGCGCGTTTATGACAATTCACCTTTATCTTTTGAAGAAATTTTCGAAGAATACTACGCATATGGTCAAGAAATTGCGAAGTATGTTACTGATACATCAGTCATTTTAAACGATGCGATTGATGAAGGTAAACGTGTATTATTCGAAGGTGCTCAAGGTGTCATGTTAGATATCGATCAAGGTACATATCCATTCGTTACTTCTTCAAACCCAGTAGCTGGTGGGGTAACGATTGGTAGTGGAGTAGGACCATCAAAAATTGATACAGTCGTTGGTGTATGTAAAGCTTATACATCACGTGTAGGAGACGGACCATTCCCAACAGAATTGTTTGATGAAGTTGGAGAACAAATTCGTGAAGTAGGTAGAGAATACGGAACAACTACAGGGCGTCCACGTCGTGTAGGTTGGTTTGATTCAGTTGTTATGCGTCACTCACGCCGAGTATCAGGTATTACAAATCTATCATTAAACTCAATCGACGTATTGACTGGTTTAGAGACAGTTAAGATTTGTACTGCTTACGAAACTTCTGCTGGTGAACGTATTGAATATTACCCAGCAAGTCTAAAAGTTCTAGCTGACTGTACGCCAGTTTACGAAGAATTACCTGGTTGGACAGAAGATATCACAGGTGCAAAATCTTTAGAAGACTTACCACAAAATGCACGTAACTACGTTCGTCGCATCAGTGAATTAGTTGGAGTTAAGATTGCAACTTTATCTGTTGGTCCTGACCGTGAACAAACAATGATTTTAGATAGCGTTTGGGGATAAACTCCCTTTTAAGTGCCCGTGGTTATATAACCTCTGGCTCTTTTTTGTTTTAAATTTAATACAATATTCACAAAATAAATGGCGAATTCCACATTTTTCTTTCGATAAAAATTCACATTTACAGCGTATGATGGAATTAACAGATAGAGGAGGGCGCAAAATGAGATTAAAAAAATTATTATTAGTATCTACATGTGCTTTAGCAATCGGAGCAGGAACTACTCTTGGAAATAATGCTTTACTACCAACGAGTCAAACCGTTCATGCCCAAGAAGAAACAACAACAGAGGTGGACCAAGAATTACTCGTTCAAATAAAAAATAACTTAGCGGGCGTTCAACCTGTTAACTTAGAACAATTATTAGAAGTAGAGGATCAATATTTAGTTGATTTATATACTACAAAAAATACTGAAGCAGAATCGAATCCTGAACTGGATGTATGGTTAGAAATGTATAACCAGTTAGCAATCGATTACCCTCAATTAAACCTTTTAACAGGTGAGGACTTACAAGCTTATAATGAAGCAGCAGAGGCTATTTCTACTTATTCAGAATATAGCTATTCAGATTTAAACACGGCTTTACCTAGTGACATCTTAGGATGGTATACGAATGCATTGTTAGAAAATAACGATGACGAGCAAGCTGCTGTTGAATCAATCGTGCCACAAATTACCCAAGCACGTGATGCTTACATCGAACGTCGTACTGAAAGAGAAAATGGCGAAGACAATGGGAATGGTGAAACTCCAGCACCTGAAGATGAATTTGAAGCAGCGATTTTGGAATATACTGATATTACAGAAGAGCAATTCAGTCAATTCACTGAGGAAGAATTAGCACCGATTAAAACAACTGCTGAAAATGGAGATTACGCTCAAGAAACGATGGACATTGTCCGCGACCAAATCATCGAATTAAATCCTGAAATCTTTACCGATGAACAGGTCGGTTCAGTTGCTACTAAGATTCGTGAAGCATTCATTGAATCAACACCTGCAACTCAAGAACAATTAGACCAACTTGATGACATTTACTTAGTAAGTATGGTAGGTGAAGGAAATCAAGCAGGTACTGATATTGGTGGAGCTTATAACACAGCTGTATACGATAACCCAGAAGTCTTCGGTCCTGAAGCCAGTCGTTTTAGAGACGCTTTAGTTTCGGATTATAACTTAAATGAAGAAGAGTTGTTAGAAGTACCTGATGCTGAATTACTATGGCAAGAATTTTCAATCTTCGAAGAAAATAACGCAGAAGACATGGAAGCCTTGGCATTAGCAATGCAAGAAAATTACGATATTACTGTTGATGATGCAGAAACATCTTCAGATGAACGTTCTTCAAGCGAAGAATCATCCGATGAAGAGTCTTCTGATGAGGAATCCTCTGATGAAGAAGAATCATCTGACTCAAGTGAATCCGAACCAGCAAGTGATTTAGATATTTACCGTGAAGTATTAGTCGGTCAAACTGATTTAACGATGGAACAATTAAATCAATTTAGTGATGAACATATTACTAGTTTGATGGATAGACTGGGACTTTCAACTGAAAGTACTTCTCCAGAAGAATTAACTGCTTTACGCGATGAAATCGTGATTGCTGGTTATGAGAATTTCAGTGATGATCAATTATCAAGTACGATTGCACCAGTTCGTGTGGCTGTCGTTAATCAAACACCAGCAACTGATGCTATCTTGAATGAATTTAGTGATCGTACATTCGCTGAATGGTACAATGAAGCTAAGAATGTTGATGCAGAATTACCTAGCTACATATTCCAACAGTTAGTAACAATGTATCCAGACATGTTTGATGCTTTAGTTGTTGAAGCGAAGAATAATATTATTCAAAATACTACAATTACTCAAGATCAAGTTGATCAAATGCAATTTGAAGATATTTTATGGGCTGTTCAACCGAATGAATCTGGTGATGTAAATTATGTAGATGTAACTAATTACTTAACTGAAAGATATCCAGATGTAGTCAATGGTGGTGGTTCTCAAACACCTTCAAGTGATGGCAATGAAGAATCATCAAGTGTTGATGTATCTATTAGTTCATCCGTAGAAGAGAATGAAGAGAATTTACCAAACACTGGTGAAAATAGTTCAATTTGGCTTATTATTGTAGCTGCTTTAGCTTTAATCGGTGGAGGTATTTACTTATTCATCTCTGGACGTCGTCATAAAAACTAAGACAAATCGATAGATAAATAGAATTTAATAAACCCTAAGCATTCTATAGTTGTGAGACTAAAGAGTGCTTAGGGTTTTTTGTTTACTCATTTGTTTAGTAGTCTAATGTTTCGAATAACTGATCAAAGTATGCAACTGTCTCTGGTCTATCTTCCAATGAACTATCTGGATAAGCCGATAAATCAGGATTTTCATCTAAAAAATACTTCAATGAGTACACTCCGAAGCCTTCTGCGAATGATTCAATGGTAGAATTGTAATAAGACTCTTCATCTGCCCATTCATTTTCATAAATGGCCTGCCAATCATCTTGTGTTGACCAAGAATCTTCAGACTCTTCATCCCAATCGATTAATGCATAGCTAGCAAAATCTAATATGTGCCCAAATTCATGATAAATTAGATTTTTATAGATGGGTTTATCACCTACAAAATATACAGTCCCATCATCCTTAGCTAAACCATGTAAAGTAAAGCCTGATGTTTCTGAAGGTGGCATTTCATTTTCAGCTAAGACATAAATATTCGAAAGTCGACGCTTAATTTCACTTGGCAATGTTTCAACTACCTCTTCAATCGAAGCGATATTTTCTCCTAAAACAGCTTCGTCTTCAATTTGATCAGAGATAAAATAATGTAAAACAGGTTCTTCTAAATGCCCATTATTATATTTGTTGGTAAAGATACTAAATTCTTCTCTAGCAATCTCAATCACTTCGGTAGCTAAGTCATAATCGTCACTTTCCGAATCAACTTGACTATATAATTCCTCGGCACGTAACATTGAAGCTTTAGCATCGGCATAAACTGAAGTCGGAATCATTTGTTTTAATTCATAACGTTCAACTAAACCTTCGGAATACTCATTAAAATAAATTTGTCTAAGCTTATGATTAATATCTAAGCGTTGCATCGCGATTAAATCACTATAATTGTATAAATCAACGACGTCATTAGTTAAATTCATCGGTGCGACTAAATAATGATCTTCTGGATCAGCCGAATAATAGATGTAATATGAAATATAAGTGGCTATATCTCTATATGAATCTTTATAAGCATTAAAATGAACAAAATTATAAACTTCATCCATCTGAGCAAATGAAAGTAGAGCTTCATCAGTAAATAGAGTGTCTTCATTAATTGACACTTGATCACTTGGCAATTCAGCTTCAATCAACGTATAGTCACTTTGAGGGTATATCGTTGTATCAGTATCTATATTTTCGTATATGGCTTCATCAACAGGTTCAGCTTCAACTACTTGTATATAATCAGGTTGAGTATAGTCAATGCTTTCAATCGACTCAATTGTAGTAGCATTCGTACTAACAGATGAAGCAAATAACACTATAAAAAAAGATATAAGAATTAAAGCGTTCAATTTTAACTTACCTACTACATCTTGCTGATTCTTTTCGACCGTCTCCATATTGTTACCTCCACTTTCAATGTCATATATTATAAGTTTATTATAAACCAGCTTAAAGAGAAAGAAATAACCTAAAGAACATATGTTCCTATAAAAAGTTTCACGTGGAACATACATTCGGGTATTTGCTATTTTATACACCTATTTAAACAGTGATTAAACAGATTAACCACCGAGTTAATTGAATTAACACAAAAACTTTCACTAAATTTAATTAGAAAGAGTTTTTTATTGTAAGTTACATCATGGGCGGTTCGGGCACAAATGAAAGACTTGAGAATTTATTATATTCCTTTTTAAATAATAAACGAACCGTATCTCTTGCACCTGCACGGTTCTTAGCTAAGATTACCTCAACAGTATTATCAGGCAGATCATCATCTTGAACAGGTTCTTCATCACCTTCTTGTTGGTGATAATCCTCACGGTATAAGAAGGCAACGATATCCGCATCTTGCTCAATCGATCCAGACTCACGAATATCACTTAAGATTGGTCGTTTATTCTGACGATGTTCCACACCACGAGATAATTGAGACAGCGCAATAACAGGAACGCCTAATTCTTTAGCTAATTTCTTCAATTGACGAGAAATCTCAGATACTTCTTGCTGACGACTTTCTCCACCTGATCCCTCGATTAATTGAAGATAGTCAATCACAATCAGACCTAAATCTGGATTCTCTTGTTTTAATCGTCTACTTTTAGCACGAATTTCAGATACTTTAATCCCTGCTGTATCATCAATAAAGATAGGTGCATCTTTAAGTGTGTTTGTAGCCACCGTGAAACTATTCCATTCATCATCAGTTAGTTGTCCTGTACGTAAATTGGATGCATGGATATTACCTTCTGCACAAATAATACGGTTTACTAAGTCTAATGCCCCCATCTCTAGTGAGAATATTACGACAGGAATTTTAGATTTAGTGGCAACGTTTTGGGCAATATTTAAAGCAAAGGCTGTTTTACCTACGGATGGTCTCGCAGCTAGAATAATTAATTGGTCTGGCTGTAAACCACTTGTTAATTTATCTAAGTCGATATAACCTGTTGGTAAGCCAACAACATCTCTTTTCTCTTCCGATAATCGAACTATGTTCTCAAATGCATCTGAAATTAGCGATCGTAAAGAGACGGGTCCGTCATTATTCTTACCTTCACCAATTGATAAGATAAGTTTTTCACTTTTTTCGATGATATTAGCAATCTCATCACCTTCTTCATAAGCTGTCTGGCTTATTTGTGTACTAGCTGAGATTAAACTACGTAAAATTGATTTATCTTTTACTATTTTAGCATAATGGTCCACGTTCACTGCTGTCGGTGCAGTTTGTGTTAACTCAATTATATAATCATGGCCGCCGACATTTTCGATTTCACCATAGCTTGTTAATCGATCAATTAAAGTGATGGCATCAAGTTCATAATCAGGTGAATCGAAGATATTTGCCATCGTATTAAAGATAATACGATGTTTACGTAAATAAAAGTCATCTTCTTCAATAATTGATTGAACCGTTCCTACTTTAATAGGATTGATGAGTAAAGCGCCGAGCACTGATTGTTCAGCCTCTATATTATATGGTAGTTGTCTATCCATTGGGTTATTTTCCAACGGTTCACCTTCTTTCTTCATTTCTTTATTCTACTCGATTCACTCTTAAATACAAGTATATAAATCATACCAAATTTTGAGCCTTTTTCATAGTTATGAACATGTTGATAACTTTTCTTTAATGGATTTATATTATTTCCTGAATAATTCATACCTCTATAATTTAAGCTGGTTTCTTGAATAAATTAATCGTTCTTGGAAAAATTGGGAATTTTTCTACAAAATAGTGCGTTCTCGAAGTAGATTTTAACTAAATGAACCTTC
>NZ_JBGQQZ010000053.1:0-17581 GCF_045528575.1 Ruoffia sp. FAM 24228 | reverse complement strand
TGGGTCAAGACCCAATGATAAAAATATATCCTTGGGTTTGTGGCCTTGTTGAGATAAACAATAAAACTCCTGTTTAAATGCATCACCATATTGAATTACATGCTCACTCACATTTTCTATATACGGTCATTGCTTCAATATTTCGACGACTTCTGGACTATATATTCCCATGATTACTCACCTTTCTTTTTGGTTCACTAAAAATTTCAACGTATGACGGATTGTCTACAAATATTTAGTCTTTATACCTTTGAGTCTACGATTATTATGACAGAAATAAACTTAGTTCACGAATGAAATGAGTGTGGCTCAGATTGTCCACGTTCATAGGACCAGTATAATTATTGCGGTTCGTCCTGAGTTGTGTGAACTCAAGCCAAATGGAGATGCGGTTTGTCCTGAGTTGTGTGAACTCAAGCCAAATGGAGATGCGGTTTGTCCTGAGTTGTGTGAACTCAAGCCAAATGGACTTGCGGTTTGTCCTGAGTTGGTCTAACTCAAGCCAAATGGATGTGCGGTTTGTCTCTAGTTGTGTGAACTCAAGCCAAATGGAGATGCGGTTTGTCCTGAGTTGTGTGAACTCAAGCCAAATGGAGTAGCGGTTTGTCCCGAGTTGTGTGAACTTAAGCCAAATGGATGTGCGGTTTGTCCTGAGTTGGTCGAACTCAAGCCAAATGGGTGTGTGGTTTGTCCTGAGTTGTGTGAACTCAAGTCAAATGGATGTGCGGTTTGTCCTGAGTTGGTCGAACTCAAGCCAAATGGAGATGCGGTTTGTCTTTAGTTGTGTGAACTCAAGCCAAATGAACCAGCCATTTGGCACAAGTCACCACCCAAACCCTCTACAAACAAAAAAGCATCCGGAATCTAACTTTCCGGATGCTTTTTTTATGTCTTAAGCTGCTTTGACAACTGATTTAATAACTGGGTAGCCCATGTCTTCAATGGCTTTTTCAATATCTGAGATTTGTAGTGCTTGGTCATCGAATTTCACTTTAACTTTACTTGAATTGAATAGGACTTTCAGACTATCTTCGTCAACACCGTTAAGTGCTTTAACAGCTGCTTCAATTTTTTGTAGACATGATGGACATGAAAGAGTTTCTAGAGTAATAATTCCTTGTGACATAATACATTCTCCTTTTTCTTTTTTATTCTATATATAGTTTAAGCTATTTTGAATGAGGTGTCATTGACGGCGGTCAAGTTTTAACTTAAATAAAGTGAATCGGCTTCTTTTAACATTGTGTAAACTGCAGCATAGGTTTCGCAAACATCATCAGGGATTGTATAGTTATCAGAAATTTCTCTAAGCGTTGTGAATTCTGTATTTAGATCCGGTTGTACCTCCCCAGCGGCTTGAGTTTTGTCTTGAATACGAACATAGATATCGCGAACATCAAAGGCTTCAGGGTGATTCTTTCCGTGTGCACGTGTGATGGCTGTAGTGTATAAGTCTAATTTCTCTGCGTTTGTGTTGATATAATCATTAAATTTTGTCATTTTTTATCCTCTTTCTTTTTCTCATTTTGCTGTTTGAGTAGCATTTTGTTTTGATTCCATTTTATTTGATGAATCTTTAAGACGGTATCTTAATAAGCGCATTCCATTGAAAATAACAACTAAAATACTTGCTTCATGGACTAACATTCCTATCGACATATTCATCCAGTTACTAAAGAATAGACTCGCAACTAAGATGGCAACAACACCAATTGCAATGATAATATTTTGTGTCATATTCCGAGCAGTAGCACGTGTTAAACCTAAAGCGTGTGGCAGGAGGCTGAAGTCTGAGTTCATTAGAACAACATCTGAAGTTTCGATCGCCACGTCGGTTCCGCTACCCATTGCAATTCCAATATCTGCTAAGGCAAGTGACGGGCTATCGTTTACACCATCTCCGACGAAAGCGACGATTTGACCTTGTTCTTGTAATTTCTTGATATGAGCTGATTTATCTTCAGGTAACATATGACCGTGCGCTTGAGTTAAACCAAGTTGTTTTGCCACTAAATCAACAGTACCTTGGTTGTCACCCGATAGCATGACTAAGTTTTTCACGCCGAAGTCTTTGAGTTTTTGTAGATCTTGTTTTACGCCTGGACGGATTTGGTCACGGATTCCCATGACGTATTTCACAACACCATCAACAGCTGTAATAACTATTGAGTTCCCATTTCTTTCAAGACGCTCAATATCCGCTTGCATCTTGCCAGTTAAAGAAATTTGTTCTTTCTCCATTAATGCAGGGTTTCCGACAGCGACACGTTTTTGGTTAATGTGAGCGACAATCCCGCCACCTTTAACAACATCAGTCTGGTCAATAGGTAAGAATGATACTGAGCCAATATCATTTAAAATGGCTTTAGCTAACGGGTGATCTGATTCATTTTCCACACTTGCTAAGTAACGTAGAGTTAAATCGTCGTCATCCCCGTAACTCAATCGTTCAGCGACTTCAGGATTCCCTACTGTGAGTGTTCCAGTTTTGTCAAAAACAATAGTATCAACGCGGCTGAAGTCGTGAATGACTTCGCTCCCTTTTAATAAGATACCGTTACGCGCGCCATTCCCAATTCCAGCAACATTTGACACAGGTACTCCAATGACTAAGGCACCTGGACAACCAAGAACTAGAATTGTGATGGCTAACTCAATATTTCGTGTGAAAATCCAAACGATAACTGCCAGGAGTAATACAATCGGTGTGTAGTATTTTGAGAAGCGGTCGATAAAGCGTTCAGCTTCTGACTTAGAGTCTTGTGCTTCTTCAACCATTTCAATAATTTTACCGAAAGTTGTATCTTCTCCAACTTTATCTGCACGGATTTGGAGTGTCCCATTTTCTAACATCGTTCCGGCAAAGACTTTCGAATTGAGTTGCTTTGTCACGGGAACAGCTTCACCAGTAATACTTGCTTCATTAATGTGGCCCTCACCACTGAGAACTGTTCCATCCACAGGCACTTTGGCTCCAGTCTTTACGAGCAAAGTGTCGCCTTCATCAACTTCATCCACATCAACCATTTCAAACTCGCCGCTGTCTGTTAAAAGTAAGGCGCTCTCTGGCGCCATATTGGTTAACTCTTTAATTGCTGAACGCGTTTGATTTAAAGTTCTTTGTTCTAAATACGATCCGAATAGGAATAGGAAAGTAACAATGGCTGATTCTTCATAGTTTTGAATTAAGAAGGCGCCAATAACCGCAATCGTAACAAGCACATCAATACTGACGACTTTTACCTTCAGGGCTTGATAGGCCTGAATAGCAATCGGTAGAACACCGAGAATTGAAGCAATAATGAAAGTAACATTGAATAATATGGCATTATTCAAGACAAAGTGACTAAAGAAACCAATTGCAATTAAAATTCCACTGAGTAAAGTAATGAGCTTTTTTTGACTCAAAATATATCTTTGTATATTTTTTTACCTCCAAGTAATATTTGTTTGCCTTACAAATACTAGTATAGAGGGGCTTGCAAAATAAAGAATTGACCGACATCAAGATTTCAAAAAGAATTAGGTGGTATACTATCTATAAAGAAAAGAGTATATATAGGAGGAAGCAAATTATGAGTCAACACCACCATCACCACCATGAACCCGGAAACCATGCAGCTTGCATTCGCCTCGTGCCGATTTTTAATCATTTAGAAGACGATGCGATGGATAAGATAGCAGAGCGAGCGACGACAAAAGTGTTTAAACGAAGTGATTATTTATTCCGAGCGCAAGAAAAAGACGATACCTTATATATAGTGAATCGAGGGAAAGTCCGAATCTTTCTATTATCTGAATCAGGAAAAGAACAACTAATTCGCATTCTACACCCCGGAGATTTCATGGGAGAGTGGACGATTTTCAACCCTGGCGGCGTCCACGAAGCCTATGCGCAAGCAACTCAAGACACTGTAGTCTGTACGATTGGTCAAGCAGATATCCAAGCGTTCTTAACGGATTACCCAACCATAACAATGAAACTACTCGCAGAAATGTCGCAACGGCTTGAAAGTTCAGAAAGACAAACGGTTAAAGTGGCCGAAGACCAGGTCGGAAACCGATTGATAATGTTTCTAGCTGAAAATGTAGTAGGCCCAGCTTCAGAACAAATCATTGAGTTAGAAATGACGCGAAAAGATATCGCTTCATACTTAGGAACAACACCAGAAACAATCAGTCGAAAATTCAAGGAACTTGAACAAGCAGGGTTAATCGAACAATTAACGCCCAAGAAAATTAAAATAGTCGATGTAGATGAATTATTACTATATAGCGAACAATAAATTAATGGTCCAAACACCCTAAAAGACGACATTCTTAGGGTGTTTTAGTGTATAATAGATATAAGGTATAAAATTTTGTTATAAGAAATGGATGTGTTAAAAATGATGTCTTACATTTTAAAACAACGTGAAGGTCAATTTCTGTTAATCGGTACTATTTTACTAGTGTTAGGTTTTATTTCATTTACGAATCCAGTTTTAAGTCGCCTGTTCTTTTATGCAGCAATCTTTTTCTTAGGTTTCTTTGCGACCAAGGATGCGGTCATTGAAACTTTAAAAGATAAATCACCGAATGTCGATTTATTAATGGTACTCGCTGCTATTGGTGCTTTGTTGATTGGTTATGAATCTGAAGGAGCGATGCTCCTATTCATCTTCGCGGGTGCAGAATTCTTAGAAGATTTCGCAATGAATAAATCGACTAGAGCGATTGAGGAACTCATGGGGCAGGTGCCTGATACAGCCCAATTATTAAAGGAAAACGGCGATGTCGTTGAGGTGCCAACGTCTCAGTTAAGCGTTGGAGAAGTTGTTGTGGTAGCGAAAGGGGCTCAACTACCCATCGATGGCTACCTTGACCGAACAACAACTGTCAATGAAGCGGCTTTAACAGGGGAATCCTTACCAGTCGAGAAAGACAAAGGTGAAGAAGTCTTTGCGGGGACAATTAATGAAGGGAATTCTATCTACCTCACAGTCAGTAAAACAAGCAAAGAAACCGTCTTTTCAAATATTGTACGAATGGTTGAAGAAGCTCAAAGTCGTCCGTCGCAAATATCGCGGATTATTGACCGACTCGAATCAAAATATGTCATTGGTGTCTTGCTTGCAGTACCGGTATTTATCATATTATTAATGCTGATTGGATCAATGTCATTTCAGGATGCCTTTTATCGCGGGATGGTGCTACTCACAGTTGCCAGTCCGTGTGCATTAGTAGCCTCAGCCACACCAGCAACTTTATCGGCGATTAGTAATGGGGCTAAGAATAGGATTCTATTCAAAGGTGGGGCAGCGATGGAAGCCTTGAACACCATGGATATTTTACTTTCTGATAAAACGGGGACGTTAACGTTTGGAGAATTCAAAGTGGTGGACTATCAAGTGCCCGAACGGATTCTGAAAGAAGTCGTCTTTATGGAACAGACGTCTAGCCATCCGATAGCGGAAGCCATTAGTACATCATACAGCGATTTATCCCTCGATAGCGTGGACCAAAATGAAATGGTTGAAGAGATTGTTGCCGTCGGTATGCAAAAAGGCGATATTGTCGTAGGGAAACCGTCTTACTTTGACACATTTAATGATCCCAATGGTTACCGTAAGCAAATTGAACAAGGCTATACAACGATCTTCGTTGGTCAAGGGCAAGAGATTGTCGGCTACTTAGTACTAGCAGACCAATTGCGCAGTGAAGCAAAATACGCTGTTAGACAATTTCAAAAAGAAGGAGTCGACGTACAACTTATTACCGGTGATAATCCCAAAGTGGCGAAACTGGTTTCAGACGAAGTCGGCATTAAATCATTCCAAGCATCCTGCTTACCCGAAGATAAGATCAAACGCGTGCAGATGGAACATCAAGCGGGCCACGTCGTTGGGGTGATTGGCGATGGTATTAATGATGCGCCAGCGCTTGCCGGAGCGGATATTGGTATTGCGATGGGTTCTGGTTCTTCTGTTGCTATGGAATCGGCTGACGTTGTCATTGTTAAGAATAACTTAGCCAAACTTTTCTATAGTTATGAACTTAGCGGGAAATTGAATCGCATCATTAAACAAAACATCCTCTTCTCAATTTCTGTGATTGTGATACTTGTCATATTAAATATTATTGGAATTCTTGACTTGCCGATGGGAGTCGTCTTTCACGAAGGATCAACAATATTAGTCATACTTAATGGCTTACGTCTATTGGTGGAGAAAGATACCCAAGAGAATACGCATCAGGAATCAGTGGAAGTGACCTCTCTTAAAAATTAATGCGAGTTCTAATGCAAGAATTGGATTTTATGTTATCCTTTATACTAAGAGGTGATCTTGATGGATAATAAAAATTTACTGCTAAAAACAACCTTACTTGCAGGACGAATTATGATGGAATCGGGTTCAGAAGCCTATCGTGTAGAAGATACGATGCAAAGAATTGCAAAAAATAGTAAGAAATTCGACACGGAAAGTTACGTGACTGCGACTGGGATCTTTATGAGTATTAATGATGAGTCGACGTCTCAAATGACTCAAGCTCGCAATCGTTCAATAAATTTAGAGAAAATTGATGCAACAAACCGTTACTCACGTATGTATGCTGAAGGTGAAATTTCTTTAATTTATTTGTATAAAGTACTGCAATCAGTGGATTTACAAACACCCGAATTTAACAAATATTACCGAATGCTTGCAGCAGGTTTAGCGAGTTTATCATTAATGCTTTTATTAGGCGGTGCATACAGTGATGTTTTAACGGCTTTTATTATCGGGTCACTGGGTTACTTCACATCTAACCGTATTTATGTTCGAACAGAGATGAAATTCATCAATGATTTAATAGCATCTTTCTTAATTTCGATTACCTCAGTGCTATGTTACCGAATGGGGTTTGTCGCTAATTTGGACAGTTTAATTATCGGTTGTATTATGCCACTCGTTCCCGGTCTAGCTATCACTTCCGGAATGAGAGACTTATTCGAAGGGCATTTACTGACCGGTATGGTTCGTGTAGTGGAAGCAATTTTGATCTCTACGGTCATCGGTATTGGTATTGCGATGACTTTACAATGGTTTTCTTAAGGAGTTAGCGAATGACTGAATTTATTGAACAAATTATCTTTAGTTTTATAGCCAGTGTATCTTTTGGAATTATATTAAATGGTCCTCGAAGAGGGGTTTTCTTTGGGGGGATTGCTGGAACCTTAGGCTGGGTGAGCTTCTGGGCGATTAACCGTGCTATTGACGATTTAGCGATTTCGAATTTTGTTGGATCCGTTGTGATTGGTTTGATCTGTATCGTCTTGTCTAGAAAATTACGACTACCAGTCATCACTTTAAACACACCAGCTATTGTGCCACTTGTCCCCGGAGGAGCTGCTTATATGGCCGTTCGCTCGGTCGTGGAAGAGAATTACATGGCCGGTGTAAACTATGTGATGGACGTGTTATGGACTGCAGGTGCTATTGTACTTGGATTCATGGTCGTTAAATTAATTGAAAATGAAATCACAGCCAGACGCCTTAAAAAACAAGAAAAATTGAAGAGTATATAATCAGAAACCTCACTAGAGTGAAATACTTTAGTGAGGTTTTTATTTTGACTTGGGCTTATCTTAGGATTATTTTATTATGCAATTAAATCCGGTAGAAAGAGGTAATGACAAGACTTCGAAATAAGTTCCCCTTCTTAGTAGAAAATGATAGTTTAAGAAAATCCTTACAGAACCCTTTGTAAGGCATACACTTTACTTAGAGCAAAAAAAATAAAATCTTAATAATACTTTTATAAAGATTGTTAGAATGGTAGGTGAAGAATTTTTAAAAAACTAAATAAAGAAATTAGAGAGAGTCGAATATATATGAATCATATACAACTAAATAATTTAGAGTTACAAATTGTGCAATTTTTATTTGAACATGAGAAACAGTTTGTCCCAAGTAAAGAAATTACTCAAAAAGCTGACGTATCTGACAAGACAATTAGAAAATACATTAAGTCTTTGAATAATTTGTTAAAAGACTTTGGAGCAAGTATAGAAATGAAACTCAGAAAATGACCTTTGAAGAATCAGTTTTTCTCAGTGTTACTACCGACCGTGAACGCTTTGTGTTGAATGCTTTCTTTCAGAAAATCAATGAGTTAAACAAGGAAAAGAAATTAATGTTTTCGACATCAATCCTAATATGTCTGAGATATATTTGGATGACAAACTGACTTATATCGCTTGTATTCAGGAACTTTTAGTAGTAAAAAAGTAGAATATTGTCTTTCTACTATTACCAGCTAGAGAGCCTACTAATGCCACAATGAATGATTTAAAAGGAATCTTAAAAGAAGCCGACATCGAGATTGATTTTTACCCAGAACTTGGAAGTGGATATTATTAAAATAGTCCATAAGGGGATTGAATATGGTATGATGCTAGTAATCGCAGAAGGTTAAGAGCTTTATTGGAGCTAGGGTTCGGTGATCGAATCTGCATTAATGGATAATATTCATGAAGAGTTAGCGAAAGATACGCAACTCACACAATTTAATCAGAAAGTGCATGCCTCAGGCGAAGCGAAATGGATGGTTGGCGAAGCATTACAAGAAGAAGTCCCAACACCGGTTATTTCTTTATCACTAATGAAACGAAATGCGTCATAAACGGAGCTACCATTCTCAAACCAAGTCCTATCAGCCATGCGCTATAACTTTGGGGGGCATAAGGAATAGTGAGCGAATATATAGCAAGTGTCGACATCGGTACAACGAATATCAAAATTAATTTATTTAATTCTGACTACCAAGTTGTCGATATGGTGAAATACCCACATTTAAATATTAATCAAGACGACACGATTTTTGAAATGGATTTTGAAGAAATTTGGGACAATGTGTTGGATGGCATCAAACATTTAATTATCGTAAATGAAGTAGAGCAATTAGAAATCATCCTCACAACAGCCATGCATAGTGTTCAGTTAATCAATGAGGACGGTACGTTATCAGGAGGCGTCTTGACTTGGGCAGATACTCGCGGGGCTGAAATTATCGAGCAACAAAGTGAGGAAGCATTAACGATTCAGTACAACCGAACTGGAACACCCATCCACAGTATGAATCCTTACTTTAAATTAATGAGTGTATATGAAAAAGGTAAGCGCATTGGATCTCTAAAAGATTTACTATTCTACCGATTAACAGGTGAATGGGTGATTGATATTAGTAATGCTTCAAGTAGCGGATTATTGAACTTAGAAAGTTTAACATGGGATGACTTATCATTGTCTGAGATTGGGTTAGAGGTGAATCTTCTGCCAAGAATTGAGCCAGTAGATTACACTGTGCGGGCCTTTCCGACTCTTTTTGACGCAAAGGTTTCGGTGACTATTGGGACTTCAGATGGAATATCTTCAAACTATGTCTTTAATGATTTGGAAGATATTGCTGTTCTATCAATTGGAACAAGTCACGCAGTGCGCGTCATTAATAAAGAACCGCAATTAAACTATCAATACCAAAACTTCGCTTATAATATTAAGGAAGGTCAATATTTAATTGGATTACCAAGTAATAACGGGGCCGATGTATTGTCTTGGACGAATAAAGTTTTCAATAGTAGTTTCGAAGAATTGAATCTAGTTGCAGCAAAACGTCCACATACGGAAAGTATATTTGTGCCATATCTAAACGGAGAGCGGGCGCCCATATGGAATGAAGCAGCAACGGGGAACTTATTTGATATCACTCGGGTGAGTTCAAGGGAATCGGTCCTCTACTCAATTATCCTTGGAATGATATTCAATATAAAACACAACGTTAGCGTCTTAGAAGAACTTACTGACTTTAAAGCAATCGGCTTAGTGGGTGGTGTGACAGAACTTGACGCATTCCCACAGTTGATTTCGGATATCTTAGGTTATAAATTATACATTCCAGTTATGAAAAATGCAGAAACGCTGGGCAGTATCGCAGCCGTTAAAGATATTGAACTACCGAGGGAGTACCGTATTGTCGAACCTCGATTTGGTCAAAGTTATGATGCGTTGTTTAAGAAGTACTTGGAGAAAAGGTAGAATTAAAAGAGAGTCGGGCTTTACTCACGCCAAACCGTGTATCCATTTGTCGCAAGTTGCCCCAACTCAACAAAAAACCATCTAGTCTAAACATCAGAGACTAGATGGTTTTTTATTATGATACTTTTGCGATAAGTTGCTTTAATTTAGCAGGTGAGACTTGGCCTCGCACGACTTCAATCACTTCGCCATCAGCATCTAACAAAGCTGTGAGGGGTAACATGTTCGCAGCGAATTCGATTTGATTGCTTGCGTTATTGTCGAAGTAGATTGGCATAGACAAGTTCATCTCATCAGCGAACTCTAAAGCTGCTTGTTTCGTTTCTGTTGGGCGACTTTCTAAGGCATTCAACATAACAAAATTAATATCTGATCCGTGTTCTTGATAAGACGATTCAAAGTAAGGCATCTCGTCACGGCACGGCGGACACCAAGAAGCCCAGATGTTTACAATAGTTGGTTTGCCAAGATTTTGTGAGAGTCGAATAATATCACCATCACTATCAGCGTAAGTTGTTGATGGACCTTGCCAGACTAGCTGGCTTTCGCTCTCTGATTCAACAGACTCCTCAGAAACTTCAGAAACTGACGTAGAGTTGGTAGGTGCTTCCTCACTTTCGCTACTTGATTCAACTGATTCGACAGATTCGACAACTAAGTGTTCTTCGGTCAAATCCTCTGAGACAGCAGGACTGTCGAGGTTGCTTTGATAGATAATAAAAGCAAAGGCAAACAGGGCAACAAACCCGATTAAATATAGATAGATTTTTTTCATAATTACTCCTAACTAAGATAGATTAAAGCCATTTCCAACCAACCGAACATCGTTGAAATCCCCATAAAAATTAAAAATAAAGCGGACACAGTTTGAATGATTCGGTAATGTTGTTTGAACCACGTGAGTACGTGGTTCATTTCGTTAAGTAATAAAGCACTCAAGATAAAAGGAATGCCTAAGCCAAAAGAAAAACTCAATAATAAGGTCACTGACTCAAGGTAAGAGCTAGAGGTTGCGGCATACGAGAGGGCACTAGCTAGAAAAGTCCCGACACAAGGTGTCCAAGTAAGTGAGAAAATCATACCAAACACAAAAGAGTTCGATTGTTTTAAAGAACTGCCAGGCATAATATTCAATCGATTCATAATTGGGTTCCCAAACAGATAATCAATTCCAAGGAGTATCATAAACGACCCCGCAATAAAATGAATCAGTGTGCGATTAATTAGTACAAACCGCCCGATTGTTGTGACGAATATGCCCATTAGTATAAAGACAATCGTGAAACCTAGGACAAAAAAGATAGCTTGAAGTAGAAGAGACGTTTTTTGCTTGTCAGAATCTTTGTCTGTCTGGCCGGTTAAGTAGGCGATATAGATTGGAAGCATCGGCAGTAAACACGGTGAGATAAAGGTAAGAACACCTTCAACCCCTAGTAATAAATGTTGCACTCAATCGAACTCCTTTCTAAAGTAACAATTACATTCATATAAATATTAGCACAGCTCTACGGGAAAATTAAGAAGAATACGTGTTTAATTGGTTAAGAAAGTGAGAAAAACATCTAAATCATAGTGAAAGTTGAATGTTATGCATTACTAAAAATGTATGCTATCCTAAACCTATCAAAGGAAAGGGAGCTAAAAAGATGGAACATTATGACACGAAAGAATATCTTGCAAAAGTTGATGCATGGTGGCGAGCAGCAGATTATTTATCAGTCGGGCAAATGTATTTAAAAGCTAATCCCCTTTTAAGAGAAAAGTTAAAACCAGAACATTTGAAAGTGAATCCGATTGGTCATTGGGGAACAATATCTGGGCAAAATTTTATTTATGCCCATTTAAATCGCGTGATCAATAAGTATGATTTAAATATGTTTTATATTGAAGGTCCAGGACACGGTGGGCAAGTGATGGTTTCCAATTCGTATTTAGATGGAAGTTATTCTGAAATTTATCCAGAAATTACTCAAGATGAGTCGGGGATGCAGAAATTATTCAAGCAATTTTCATTTCCAGGAGGTATCGGATCGCATGCGGCACCGGAGACCCCAGGATCAATTCATGAAGGCGGAGAGTTAGGATACTCACTATCACATGGCACTGGCGCGATATTAGATAATCCAGAAGTTATCGCAGCAACGGTAATTGGTGATGGAGAAGCAGAGACAGGGCCACTAGCAGCAAGTTGGTTTGCTAATGCCTTTATTAATCCAGTTAATGATGGAGCTGTGTTACCCATTCTCCATTTAAATGGCGCGAAAATTGCGAATCCGACCTTATTAGCGCGTAAATCTGATGATGATCTTGAAAAGTATTTTCAAGGAATGGGTTGGGATCCTGTCTTTATTGAGGGAGATGACCCTAATATATTGCATCCGCTGATGGCTGAAAAATTAGATGGAATTATTGAAAAAATTAAACTCATTCAGAATAATGCGAGAAAGCAACCTGCGGAAAAAGCACATATGCCAAATTGGCCGTTACTAGTTGTCCGGACTCCAAAAGGCTGGGGAGGACCAGAAGTGTGGGAAGGTAAGCAAATTGAAGGGAGTTATCGTTCCCATCAAGTTCCGATTCCTGTGAATCAAAAAGAGTTTGAACATGCTGATGCCTTAGTGGAGTGGCTTGAGTCTTATAAACCAGATGAATTGTTTGATGAGTCTGGTAAATTAAAGGATGAGATTGCTGAAATCAGACCAACTGGAGATGCCCGAATGGCGAAAAATCCAATTACTAATGGGGGTATCAATGTTCAAGCATTAAACTTACCAGACTGGAAAGATTATACTTTATCCAATAAACACCCCGGTTCAAAGCAAGCTCAAGATATGTCAGAGTTTGGGAAGTTTGCGCGTGATATTGTGCAAGCGAATCCGAATAATTTCCGTATATTTGGGCCTGATGAAACAAATTCAAATCGATTGAATAGCGTCTTTGAAGTGACGCAACGTCAATGGCTTGAAGGTGTGGATGATGTGACAGATGAAGATATCGGTGCAGTCGGGCGAGTAATCGACAGCCAACTTTCCGAGCATCAAATGCAAGGAATGTTTGAGGGATACACATTAACTGGCCGTTACGGATTCTTTGCCAGTTATGAAGCATTCTTGCGGGTGGCTGATTCGATGATTACACAACACTTTAAATGGATTCGTAAAGCGAGTCTCTATGATTGGCGACGACCTTATCAGTCGCTCAACTTAATATCATCGTCAACAGTTTTTCAACAAGATCATAATGGATATACACACCAGGATCCTGGGATTATTACACTAGTGGCAGAGAAAAAACCAGAATTTACGCGAGTATATTTACCAGCAGATACTAACGTATTACTCGCAACAATGGATAAAGCGTTTCGTTCGCAACACTTAATTAATTTAGTAGTGAGTTCAAAACATCCACGACTTCAGTTTTATTCAACTGATGAAGCTGAAGAAATAGTTAATAAAGGGTTGAAAGTTATTGATTGGGCTTCGACAGTGAAACCAAACGAAGAACCCGATGTAGTCATTGTAGCTGCCGGAAGTGAACCGAATTTAGAAGCATTAGCATCAGTACAACTATTGATGGAGCAATTTAAAGATTTGAAGATTCGCTTTGTTAATGTTGTTGATTTACTTAAATTACGTTCTCCTAATATTGATCCGCGCGGGTATAGTGATGAAGAATTTGATGGAATTTTTACTAAAGATAAACCAATATTCTTTGCTTATCATGGTTTTGAAGGTTTAATCCGAGACATTTTCTTTTCGCGTTCGAATCACCAAGTATATATTCATGGATACCGTGAAGAAGGTGACATTACGACACCATTCGACATGCGTGTCTTGAATGAATTAGATCGTTATCATTTAGCTAAACATATCGCAACGGTTGTAGTAGGGGAAGATGCGACTGAGTTTTCACAAAAGATGACTGAGAAAATCAACTATCACCATGACTATATACGTGAGCATGGTACTGATATGCCAGAGGTTCTTGAATGGAAATGGACCGGGCTAGAGTAATAAATAATAAATTACCGCTTCAGATTGCATTAGTGCAATTCGAAGCGGTATTTTTTTTTGTGATTCAGCAAGTTTTTGAAAGGTGCCATTTTAGGCAACGGCTACTTATTTTCATTCTATCGATTAGATAAGTCCAGCAGATAAGATAAAGATAGCCAACCCATGTGAAATAGTTGCGGGCGCTAAGCCGTATCTTTCTGAAATATAAGCACAAACTAAACCTTCATACAAAGTGAAAATAATAACCCAGAATCCTAGATTAGTGACTGTGATTGCTAGAAAAGTATGACCCAACGCAAAAATTAAGCCTGATAAAGCAATGGATTTATTTATACCAACTTCTTGTTTAAGATAGTTTTGTAAAAATCCACGAAATAATACTTCTTCAAGTAAGTTGCCAAAAAGCGCTAGGATTAATAAAGGAAGCAGTAAATGAAGGGCAACCTCACCTCCACGATCTGTAATAGGGATTGACAGATAGGCAACATGAATGGGATAGCGATAAGTAAAGCTGCTAAAGCACCAATAAATAGAGATCGGGACTTAGAGTTTGTTTTAAACCAAATGAAATTGGAAGTTAAGTGTCGATTTGAAAAATAAATTAGAAGAGTCACTAATAGAGAAAGCAACCCTATCGTAATCAGAATAAAAGCATCATCAATAAACCTCAGCCACAAGACATTACCATTCACTCCAAATACCCATACGTTAAGGGGAGTCATCGCATCCCGCATTAATATAAAACCAAAGATCAAGTTGAATATTTTTAAGACAGTCATATCTTTAGGGATTATGAGATAAATCGCAACAACCACAATTAAACCAGGGAATAGTCTAAGAAAATAATCCAGAAGTAGCAGCATGTTAGACCTCCTATGACATTATTATATTCAGTATATAGTATCGCAGGAGTGAATACACTTGGGAAGGAGTGGGGATATGATTGATTAATAGTGGAAGGGAATTTCATTGCCATTTAGTGGTCTATTTTTTTACTCTCATCCCCCCCAAAAAAACCTCCTCATCTGTTATAATTAGCACATATCGAAATAAAGTTTAACTATTATTAGCGACAAGGAGAACTAAATATGAATATAACAGTAGTAGGCTTAGGTTACGTTGGGCTATCGAATGCGATTTTGTTAGCACAGAACAACAACGTCCGTGCCTTGGAGATTGTTCAAGAGAAAGTTGACTTAATTAACCAAGGTAAGTCACCCATCTCTGATGAAGAAATTCAAAAATACTTATCTAGTAAAGATTTAACGCTTGAAGCAACCTCAGATAAAGAATATGGCTATGGTCATGAGCCTGAATTTGTCGTTGTCGCAGCACCTACAGATTATGATGATGTGAAGGATCATTTCAATACGGTTGCTTTAGAAAGTGTCATTAAAGACGCACTAGAGTATGCGCCAAATGCAACAATTATTATTAAATCAACCATCCCAGTAGGATATACACGTCGTATAAATAAACAATTCAAGACGGATAATATTATTTTCTCACCAGAATTTTTACGTGAAGGGAAAGCTCTTCTAGATAATTTATACCCATCAAGAATTATCGTTGGGGAAAAATCTGAACGTGGGCAAACTTTTGCGAATTTGATGTTAGAAGGTGCTATTGCTGACGATGTTAAAGTCTTATTGATGGACGCAACTGAAGCGGAAGCAGTGAAATTATTCTCGAATACTTATTTAGCGTTACGTGTGTCATATTTTAATGAGTTGGACACTTATGCGGAAACTAAAGGATTGAATACTAAAGCAATTATTGATGGGGTAAGTTTAGATCCTCGAATTGGTGATTACTACAACAATCCCTCTTTTGGTTACGGTGGTTATTGTTTACCAAAAGACACAAAGCAATTATTAGCAAACTACAAAGATGTACCAAATAATTTAATACGTGCAATCGTTGATTCGAATGCAACTCGTAAAGGCTTTGTAGCGAATCAAGTTCTAGCAAAAGAGCCTAAAGTTGTTGGGATTTATCGTTTAGCTATGAAGACAGATTCGGATAACTTCCGTCAGGCTGCGATTTTCGATATTATGAGAGAAATGCGTGCTGAAGGGGTTGAAGTGATTATTTACGAACCGAGCTTAAATGCTGTCTCTTTTGAAGGGTATCGAGTCCTTAGTGATATTAATGAATTTAATCTAACTTCTGATGTGATTTTAGCGAATCGCATTTCTGAAGAAATTGAGGAAGTACGTGAGAAAGTTTATACAAGAGATATTTATAACGAAAATTAATTTTGATTTAGCCATTCATTTCAATAAGAAGTGAATGGCTTTTATTTATGTAAAGCTCATACCATGAGTTTCACTTATTATATAGTAGTAAGCAGATGTTTAACGGACAAGAATTCATCATGTTATTATTAAATTATCTTAGCAAAGGGAGGACAATATAATGACACACAACAATGAAGATCCGAGAAAAAAATATTATACAGACGGTTTCTCAGAGAAAAATGAAGATGTCGCAAAGTCACCAGCGCTACAAAAAGATATGAAACCAGTCCCTGATTGTGGGGAAGAGTCATACAAAGGTAAAGGTCGTTTAGAAGGACGGCATGCGTTAATTACTGGTGCAGACTCTGGAATTGGTCGGGCAGCGGCAATTGCTTTTGCACGTGAAGGTGCAGACGTTGCATTTCAGTATTTTCCAGGAGAAGAACCAGACGCAGAAGAAGTTCGCGAATTAATTGAAGCAGAAGGACGAAAAGCGCTGTTAATTCCAGGCGACTTACGTGAAGAAGGCGTAGCAACAGAATTAATCAACAAAACTGTCGAAGAATTCGGTGAGATTGATATCTTAGTACTGAACTCTGGTCAGCAAATCGCCCAAGCAAAATTAAGCGACTTATCAATGAAACAAGTAAATGATACATTCAAAGTGAATATTATTAGTATGTTTGAAGCGGTTAAGGCGGCTGAGAAACACTTGAAAGCTGGGAGCTCGATTATTACTACAACTTCCGTACAAGCAACAAACCCATCCGCATCGCTATTAGATTATGCTGCAACAAAAGGTGCGATTTCTAACTTTACGGTAGGTATGTCTAAGTATTTTGGAGAAAAAGGGGTGCGCGTGAATTCAGTGGCACCAGGACCAATTTGGACGCCGCTTCAGTTAGATAACGGAAAACTTGAAGGAGACTTAGAAACATTTGGTCAAACTGAAACACTTGAACGAGCAGGACAGCCCGTTGAATTAGCGGCTGTTTACGTGTTTTTAGCTTCAGAAGAAGCAAGTTATGTCACAGGCCAAATTTATGGTGTGACAGGTGGACAAGATATTAGTTTATAAGATGTTTATATATAAATTAAACTTAATATAATACTCTGAATAAGGAAAGTTACTTTGTTATATTTATCCTGAATAATTCATACTTTTAAATATTGAGTTATTCTAGTCGTTATTTTTCAATTTTGGATCACTTTATCGAAATTAAAATATTTTAATCGATTTTCTAAGCTAAAGAAAAACTTTTTAGTCTCA
>NZ_JBGQQZ010000052.1:0-17857 GCF_045528575.1 Ruoffia sp. FAM 24228 | reverse complement strand
TAAAGACTTGAGTTATAAAAGAATCGAAAAGCGACATTTCCCCCATGGGGGAAACCCTATACCTAAAAGTCTAATGGGGTATGTCTTTTGAATAACAATAGTGTTGCATTTGATTTGACAACAGAGGCATATTAAATAATTTTCATAACAACTATGCTTTAAAAATATAAATACTCGAATCAATGACAGTAATATTAATAGAATCAAACTGACAATTATAATTAATATTATCTAACAAAAGCAATTTTACCATTAACAATATAATTAAAATAATGAATTCAAATCTGAAATAAATGAAGGAGATTATATATGAGTGTTTATTCACAATGAATACGGCACTAGGAATCGTCCATTAGTGCGGAACTTTCGTCCATTGAATGCGGAGAAAAAGTCCATAGAGTGCGAAAATAATCGTCCAATTCAACAAACCTTCTGTATACTTATTTTATGTATGTGTTTTCATACAAATAAGTTACAGGAGGTTATTTTTATGATCAATTATCATAAAATTCTTGAAATGCACCTACAAGGGATTTCTCAACGTACGATCTCTTCTAGCACTGGGCATTCAAGAGACAAAATTAGAGAGGTGGTGAAACAAGCTAAAGCCAAAGGCTTAGAAAAACTTACTGGGGAAATGACCAATTTTTGGTTGGAAGATTACCTATTCCCTGAGAAAAGTGCTAATCAACGTGGGTATTTCGATCCCGAATGGGCTTATATTCATAAGGAACTGCTAAAAAAGAATGTCACACTCAAACTTTTGCATAAAGAGTATGAACACGAAGCAAGAATGCAGAACAAGGTACCTTATGCTTATAGAACGTTTTGCGAGAAATATGGACAATATGGTAAGAAATATAAATTAACCATGCCTATTCATCGCAAACCTGGTGAAATCCTTGAAGTCGATTGGGCTGGCAGTACATTATCCGTTAAAAATAGTGAGAATGGAGAGGAACTCAAAGTATATATTTTCGTAGCCACCTGGCCATTTAGCCAATATAGTTATGTCGAGGGTTTTTATGACATGAAAACAGATAATTGGTTAACAGCTCATATACATGCCTTAGAGTTTTTTCAAGGAGTACCTGAAACAGTTGTTTCGGATAATCTAAAAACTGGTGTGACTAAAACGGATTATTCAGAGCCTCTCTTAAATGAAGGGTATCGACAATTAAGTGATTATTACCGATTCACTATTGTCCCCGCACGTGTAAGAGCTCCAAAGGATAAAGCGTCGGTTGAAGGAAATGTTGGTTTTATCAGCCGTCAAGTCATCGCCGCCTTGCGAAATGAAACGTTCTTTAGTTTAAAAGAATTGAACCAGGCAATTTCTGAAAAGACGCAAGTATTGAATCAAGAAGCTTTTCAAAAAAGACCTGGTTCAAGGTCTACAGTCTTTCAGGAAGAAGAACTTCCGTTCTTAGGTTCCCTTCGTCACCCGCGCTTTACACAGTCTCAATGGCGGATATCTAAAGTCCAATTAGATTACCATATTCAGGTGGAGCGTATGTTTTATTCCGTACCTTATGAATATGTCAATGACGAAGTAGAAGTAAGAATAACTGATAACCTAATAGAAGTGTACTTCAATGAACATCGAATTGCATCTCATAAACGACTTCGAGGCGACATTGGTCAATACTCTTCAAATATCGATCATATGCCTGATAATCACCGTCGTTATTTAACTCATACTCCCAAAGAAAATTTATTATGGGCAGAGGATATTGGCCCAAGCACTTACGACTATGTCGATTATATTCTTTCCAATAACGTTGAAAAGAAAGCCCTGAAATTACTCGCTACATTAAGAAATATAGCCTCTAAATCTTCGTTAGAAGAGTTAGAAGCTGGCTGCCACACATTGATGTCTGTCGCAAAAGAGCCCACAAACTCATTACTAAAATCCATTCTCAGTCGTGCAAAGAAACGCAAGAAAGCTTTAAATACTGATTCGAAAGCATCAATTATGGAGGAGCAAACGGATAGCAAATATGGATTTGTCCGCGGTGCAGCCTATTTTGGAGGAAAAAATAAATGAGAAATGAACAAACACTTGAAAAGTTAAAAGCTATGCGATTAAGCGGAATGGCGGACTTATATGAACAACAGACAAGCGATGAATCTATCCAATCCTTAGGATTCGAGGAACGATTTGAGTTATTAGTAGACGCTGAATCTGCCCGTCGTAAATCGAATAAATTAGATCGTTTAATTCAACAAGCAACATTTAGTGAGCCAAATGCCTCTATTGAAGGGATCGAATACTATCCAGATCGCCACCTCGATAAAAACCTTATTTCTAAACTCGCGCAAGGAGGATATATTGAAAATCACCAAAATATTATCTTAATGGGTGCTTCTGGAAATGGAAAAACCTGGATCGCCAATGCCTTCGGTATTCAAGCCTGTCGTCAATTTAGAAAAGTAAAATACATTCGTCTCCCAGAATTAATTGACGAGTTAGCTTTAGCGAAATATGAGGCTGATGGTTCTTATCGTAAGCTGATTAAAAAGTATACGAAAATTGAACTACTTATCATTGATGAATGGCTACTGATGGATTTATCTTTAGAAGATAGTGTCCATGTATTTGAGATTATTGAAGCACGATTAAAACAAACTTCTACCATATTCTGTTCACAATTTTCACCTGAAGGTTGGCATGAGAAGATTAAACATACCCAGTTAGCTGACGCGATTCTGGATCGCATCAAGCACAATTCTCACCAAATCTTAGTCGATGGCGAAGTATCTATGCGGGAGCGCCATGGTCTGGAAAGCACGAAATGATTCCGATTGAAATTAAAACTCGAATTGTTTTTTTACTTGCGGTATACCTTTTAGAAGACATTGGCTTACATCTATCCTCATTACTACTACCTTATTACTTAGACGACGAAGGACAGCCTTCGGCTGACGGGATAGATAATTTGGCCATTGAGTTATTTAAACAAACTTTGAGAGAATACAAATAAACTATTATCTTGTTTAAGATCAAGAACAGAGCTCATGATGTGTTCTGTTCTTTTGATTTTATGGCTTCTTCGATAAATTAATAGGATGGACGATACTTTCCGCACTCAGTGGACGATTACTCCGCATTTACCGGACGAAAGTTCCGCACTAGTGGACGAAACCCATCGCCGTACTCACCCACGAATATAACTCCCCCAAAATCCAGGGATATATTCTAATTCATGCGTCAAATGAAAATATTCCTTATCAGGAAAATCCATACTCTTAATGTTTAAATAGCCATCCTTACGAGGAGCTTAACCATATCCACACTGGCATCTATTGTCATACCTTTAACTTTTCCTCCTTGAAAATCTGAATGTGCGCCAATTGGACAGACTCTCAGCGGTGAGCAAACAGCACCTAAGTCTGTTGTTTCAGGAAATACTTTCTTAAACTGTTTTATCATTGTTTTCAATATAGACTCTCCAAACATATCTTAATATAATACATATTTATGTATCAATATTAACATAAAATGATAAATACTTATAGTTTCTCAAAAAAACTAAGAATACTTCGTATTCTAAACAATTAAAAGAAATGAATTGGTTAGTGCAGCAATACAACCTTATTATCCTCGGACCACCAGTGTTGGTAAAAAGCATTTAGCTGTCGGTGTGGGATTAGATGCGATTGAGCAAGGTTATCAAGTCATGTTTCTCCCAATGGGCGAACTGACAACGATTCTTAAAACGAGCGATTATACTCGGAAATCACAGATTGCACTCAATCGGATTAAACAATCCGATTTAATCATTATCGATGAATTAATGTATATGGTAATGGATCCGGTTGAGACGAATCAGTTCTTTCAATTAATTGATTATCTATATGAACGCAGTTCTATCATTCTGACTTCAAATAAGAGTCCGGATCAATGGGGTGAACTGCTGGGCGATGAAGGTGTCGCAACAGCAATACTCGACCGCCTTCTCCTTCGTGTAGAACTTATTCAGATGGACGATAAAAGTTATCGAATGAAACATCGACAACGAGTGTTCGATTAGGAAAAGTGCCGAATCTTATCTGGCAGAATTTGCGGAAAACTAAGTAGCAGAAAGTGTGGATTTCTACTTGACGTTAACATTACTTACGCAAGCACACTTTACAGTCAAGGCATCCATTGAGCAGATTCAATATGATGTCGATCGAAAACTTGATAAAGAGCTACTTTTAAAATTAGCTGTCGGTGATTATATTTTAAATGGCCAGAATACTATCCTTAAAGGGGTATAGGGAGCATATAAAACATGGTTAGCAACAGACTTCGGTGTTCAAGCTTGTAGACAACTTCATATCGTTCGTTATATCCGCTTACCTAACCTCTTAGAAGAATTCAAGTTTGCGAAGCATCAAGCTGATGGCAGCTACACAAAATTAATGAAGAAATTGATAAAGGTAGACCTTCTCATCCTTGATGAATGGCTTCTTTATAATTTCTCAAACGAAGAGGCAACTTTACTCTTAGAGATTATTAACGCAAGATGTGAAGCTCAAAAATCCAATATTTACTGTTCACAATTTGATTTTAAAGGTTGGTATGAGATATTAGTAGATGGAACCTTAGCTGAAGCAATACTCGATCGGATTATCCATAATTCTTATGATATTTTTATTGATGGTTAAATATCTATGCGTGAAAAATTAGGCTTAAAGCAATGATAGAAAGTCTTAGTAGGAGGTCTAAATATGTCTATCTTAACAAAAAGATAAATTGAGGAAAATGGAGAATTTTATTACTGGACTGCAAAAAAGAGTTGAGTCCCTTTTCCTGAAGAGTTAAAAAAATAAGTTATTAGAAATTTATAGGCTGAATCTTTCCCGTATGAATGGTCTGAACAGGATATTTATCAAGGTTCAAGAAAAATTACACTCGATTATTTTAGAACAAAAGAGTCTATAAGCTAAATGAAAAACCATCCTTATCCGTGATTTTCAATAAACAGATAAGGATGGTTTGTCTAAAAATACGACCATTAATAAAAATTGGTAAACTCTACCGCAATGACTGGTAAATAGTACTGCAAAGGGTGGTAAAAAGAACCGCACTGCTGGTAAAAAAACATCCGCAATACTCACTATAGACACATAAATAAAGTGTCCTATATAGAAACCTCTGAACAGTTTAGCATAAAGAACGCATCACAGGGACGTCCGAATAAAAAAAGAGACTGTGACATGGCTACTTTAAAAAAGCAACCGCGAAATTTGATACAATCTGAGTTAGAAGAGCTAATCAAATCAAGAGAAAAGAGCCACTACTTTGAAGCAGAAGTGGCGTAGCTAAAAAATTTGGAAGCCTTAATCCAGAAAAATCGATCACAAAGAAAAAAACAAAATAATTCTAGGATTAAGGTAGGGATATCCTGCTACGAAGTTAAAGACATGGCTAGAACTGACGCCGTTGCCTAAATAGCGGAAATTATGATGGATATCGAGATGTCAAATTACACCTACGGTTATCCTAGAGTGACACTCGCATCGAGGTCACAACATTAATCATAATGGAGTCTTGAGAATCATCTCCTTTCCGTAAAATTCACGCGTAAGAGTCGTCGATATCGTTTATTCAAGGGAATCCGTTTATTCAAGGGAATCCATCGGTACCATAGCTGATGACTATCTGAAACATCAATTTGTCACCAGTAAACCAAATGAAGTTTGGGTCAGTGATGTGACGTGGCAAATTCGGAAGAAAAACTCTATTTATCGCAGATTATGGATCTGTATGTATAACAGTGAAATTAAAGCTTACAGTCTGAGTCAATGTCAATCATCAACCGTTAAATTTACTGCTCTTTTGACTCACCAATACTAGTAAATCAAGAGTCATAATTTAAGGTAATATACAAAAAAATAAACCTAAACTATTAAGCTATCTTTCAATATTTAGACTTTTTTCATTTTTTGTAAATCGAGAGCCATTTATCCCAACCCATTCAGTTTTTCTGTTCTTTCATTAAAAACTAACAACAAACCAATACTTAGAAAGAAATATTTATGATCAACATAGGTATAGCTAAACATTAGGCTTACCAATGATATCAATAGCAGTGAGTATATAACAGTTTCAAACGGATTTTTATTCTTTTTTAAAAGAAACTTAAAATATGAAATTGTACCTAAAATTATAAATATTAGGAAAATAATCAAAAGTATTATTCCATTTTCGCTCATTATTTCAATAAATATATTATGAGAAGTATCCGGATAGAATGCTGCAGTGCCCTCCCCGATTAAAGGGTGAGAAAAGAAGCTTTCTAAGCCAGCATTCATAATATTTAACCTTATTGAAGTCGACATATCATTCTCAATTCTATCAAATCTATTAATCAAAGTATCAATAGAATTCGCGATAAAAGGAACTTGTACTAAAAAAAAGATAGACAGAATAGTTATAAAATAAGTTTTAATATTCATTTTTTCAATTAAAACGGGTAGTAATAATACTATTGCTACTATAAGGGAAATTACTGGACCTTTGGAAGCAGCAATACCCAATATTCCAATACTTGGTAACATACAAATTAGAAAGTATCGACCCGTGATTTTCTTAAAAGAAAAAAGAATTAAAGTGATAGCAAACGTTGTTGCCCCAAGCATGGATAGAGGTATAGGAACAATAGTTCCAAAAGCTTGATATCTAAACGTCTCTACTCCACTTAGAAAAAAATCGAGAAGAACTAAATATTCTGTGGTAACAGAAGCATACAATAAATAATATATGATTTTTTCACTGTCTTTCTCTCTTCTTATAAAAAATCTAGAGAATAACACCACTGAATAGGCTAAAAATATAAATTTTGTGGTTTTAAATAAACCTTGAATTTGATTAGGACTATGAATAACACCAACTAACATAACAACCGCCCATAACCAAAATAAAATATCAATTTTATGAACAAAAAAACTTTCTTTTTTGATTGTAATGTTGTAAAAAAAAACAACATACAAAGCTAAATATAGCATTAAAGTTATTTCAAATTTGAGAGCTCCCTTAAGTATATATGCCAAAGGAATCATTGCGATAAACAGAAGTGGCCAATCAATTTTTTTAAACAAATAATCATCCCTTTCTATTTTGTGGGTTTATTTTTACACTGTGAATTAGAATAACAATCATAATTATAACCCGAGTGGTGTTTGATATTAAAATAGCAATAGAAAACCCTAATAATCCGCCAAAATATAACCCAAAAAGTGAAGTTATAAAATATAAAGTTAAATAGATAGTATTAATGAATAGCTGCCATTTTGGCTTACTGTATCGTAATAATAATTGCATTAATGTTCCACCGTAACCCATTATAATCGTTGATAAGTTTGCTATAGCAAAATATGGCTGAGTCTCTTCAGCAATTGTAGGATATAAAACTTTTAATATCATAGGACCAAATAATAGAATTAAAATATACATAAATAAATATATTAACGCATATTCAATAAATTTTCGGTACAGTTGTCTTGAAGATATAAATTTTTCATTTACAGAATATGACAAAATCACTGAGTTAATGGGGCTGATAACAATATTTAGTGATTTTCCAAGAAATGAAGCGACTGTATATACAGATACTTCAGTGGAGCCCAAAAATGGGTTTATTAAAAATCTATCTAAATACTGCGAACTATTTGAAACAAAAGCAGATAGTATTAGAGTGTAATACTTATCATTAACTTGTTTATACAGCTCAGTCTTTATTAATGGTTCACGTACTGTGCCAGATTGAAGCATCAAATAAATGCAACTAAATAATTCACCTAGTATGAATACAATAATCCAATTATTAACAGTATTGAATAATAGAAGTCCGAAAATATATCCAAACACACCTAGAATATTCATTATCAATAACTTTTTATAGTTTAAGATTATTCTAAAATCTACAACATAATATGATCTAAATGTAATTAAAATAGCTAATATGATCAACAAAAAAATAGTAAATACTGATAAATCAAAGAAAAAACTAAAAATTACTAATAATATTAATGAAACGTAAGTGACTACTTTTAGAAAAATTAAATTAAAATCTCCTATTTTTTTTTCCACAGAATACATGGGTTGAGCTAATAGTCTAGATATATTCAATGTATTTCCAAATGAAACAGCGACAGTGTTAATAATCCCGATTATGGTTAAAAAGTCACCATATTCATTAGCCAGCATGTTCCTACTTAGAAATGGATATACAACGATTTGATTTGCAACAGTTAATATTGCGGTAGCAATAATATTTAAAATTGCATCTCCTATAATACCATTCTTTAAGGTTTGATATATTTTATTAATCACAAAAAACTTCCCTCACTTTGATAATGATTTCATTTATTGAATTAATTAATATTAAATTCAATTTTCACTATTTACATTTTATTGATTTGAAGATTCTTTTTCAATCCAATGAACAATTTTTTTATTAATTTCATAGTAAGGTTCTATATCTTCTTTTTTTTGTATAAATTTATCTTTTACATTCGATAGATCTTTCATAAAAGTGTTTAATAATTTTTTATCTATCTCTTTGTTAATAAGATTATCAATAGATACTATAAATTCTTCATTAGAGATCATTTTAGCAAATCCAAGTACCTTATCCTGCCAGCTTATTCCTAAAAATGGGATGGACTGTGAGAACGAAATTATCATACTATGCATTCTAGTACCAACTAGAGCATCTATTGAGCTATAAATATTTTTTAAAGCATCTACACTAACTTCATCTTCAAACATATATCCAGCGATACTATCTTCATTTTTTAAAATCAGGTTCTTCAAATCAAACAAAGCTACTAAATCATTTTGTTCAGTGCAGAAAAAGAAGATTTTTTTGTCATATTCATTTAATAAAAAACTCGAAATTTGATGTATTCGCATTAAATATTGACGATATTCTTCTTCACTATACTCAGCTAATCTTATATCCATCACCGAGACCCCTATGCAATCTTGTTTAATATGATTTATAGGGTTTAGATAATCTAGAAAAACTACTGGATCAATAGTCTGATACAATTTAGGCTTCTCAATACCCTTTAAAAGATTAAATGAAATTTCATCCCTGACTGTTATATATTCTACTTTTTCAAGTGTTTTGTGAACTTTTAACAGCTGTTTCTGAGTTTGAAATGGTCCAAATCCAGCATTTAATATATATACTGGCAATTCATATTTATTAGCAATCTCAATGGGTAAATTTAAATAAAAGGCTCCTTTTGAATATTTTTCTAAATCAAAAACAAGGTTACCGCCCCCAATTACTAATAAGTCACTTGTTTTAATAGCGGTCTCAAATTTAAGTAAATTTTTATTATTTTTGGCCTTATTTGTATTAATTAAATTTCTTATTCCTGAGATAGCGAAAGATGATCTTAAATTATCTCTATAAATTTTTTCAACAATTGTTTTTTTGTCTTTTTGAACTTTTTTAATCTTTTTAGATATGAATGACTCATCTAATGTTGGATAATAATTTAATACATTATCAAAACGCATGAGATTATGCCCATCAAAGAGCTTTTCTAATTCTCTAACGATTAGCTCATCTCCAATATTACTACTTCCATATCTACTTACAAAAATTATATTCATTTTTTCTCCAATCGGCTCTTTAATTTCAAAATCAACTAAATTATTATGTGTAATAGAAGCTAAGCTTCTCGATTTTCAATCATCGCTATCCACTGTTCTAAAATTTGATTAATATTATATCTTTCTAATTCTTTTTGTGTATTAGATCCTAAATATCTTCTTAATTCATTTGATTTGATTAGCGAAAATATAGCGTTCGATAGAGAACCTATATTCTTTCTCTCAACTAAAATTCCATTTACATTATTTTTTATAATTTCTTTTGGCCCATATAAGCTATCAAATGCAACGACTGGTATACCACTTTTTAATGCTTCTACAATCACCAAACCAAATGATTCATACATAGAAGGAAGTACAAGAAAAGAGTAATCAGAATATAACTCATGAATGTTATTTTTGAAACCCTTTAGTTTTACTTGACCTTGTAAATTATATTCTTCAATTTTTAATTTTATATCTTTTTTTTGATCTCCGTCTCCATAAATATCAAGTGACCAAGACCTATCAAATTTATCGTTTTTCTTTAAATTCCCAACAGCATCAATTAAATAGTTAATGCCTTTTTCGGCATCAAGACGTCCGACGTACAGTATTTTTTTGCTTTCTACATTATATTTTTGCTCTTGAATTAGATTACTAATTGGATTATAAATTGTAATTAACTGGGCATTCGCTTTTGGAAAAGCACTTATGTATTCGTTTTTGCTTAAATTTGTTAGTAATCTAATGGCACGAGCATATTTTACGCTTATTTTAGCACCCCATCGAGATAGACCAAAAGGACTATGAAATTGAAGCCCTTCATGGTCTATAACGATGACGTCTTTATTCAAAAACCAGTTTTTGCTAACTGTAGTTGCATAACCAGTACCTTCTATAATTAATTGGTCAAAATTTATTTTTTTTAACATCCTATTAGTACTTCTATACACCGATATAAATTGCTTTTTTATATCCTTTGTTGGTTTTATTTGACATGAATACATTTCAATTTTACTGTTAAATTTATAGTATGTTTGATCATATTTAAAAATTGATAATATCGATACTTTATATCCGCTTTTAATTAATTCATCTGAAATCATTGATAAGTTTTTTTGAATTCCTCCTGTTGTTCCAACAGATGAAACCAAGAATAAGATTTTTTTTTCCAAAAAATACACCCCAGTTATATTTATACTCCTAATATAGAACTATTCTTTACTAAAAATTATCGTGCAAATTCATTTTAAATATATCTATGATATTTTTCCACCTGTAAGTTGACGGTTTTTTATTATATTTATTCAATATACTTGATACTTTTTGCTGAAATTCTAGAGTAAAGAAATTCTTTTTTTCCAGATGATTGAGCAATTGATTTCATTTCAGCGTGCTTGTTAGGATAATTAAGTAAATATTCAATTTTTTCTTGTATTTCAATTTTTGAATCCTTTTCTAAATATAAACAATTACCACCTATATCAATATGGGTAGTGCCCTCCCAATATTTGACTATCATTGGTATGCCTATTGCAACTACTTGTTCCCAATATACTGAATGCCTTCCTGGAAATACAACTAAATCAGATGCAGCAAAGTATTTATAGCTTTCTTCACCGTTAATCCAGCCTATATATTGTATTTTTTTATCATCAATTAATTTTACAACTTGTTCTCGCAGTTCTTCTGCAACTGAACCAAAAATTATTAATTTAATTCTTGGATTGTTAATTTGACGAACAGCATCCATTAATAATAATGTTTGTTTTTTTGCATCATCTATTTTACCACCAGTTACGATTAAAAAGTCATCTTCCTCAATACTATGGTTTTCTCTTATTTGCCTAATATTTCTTTTATTTAAAGCTTTCTTAACCTTATCATCTTCTGCTCCTAATAATAATAATTCTACTTTTTGTTGCGGCACCTTATAAATATCAACTAAAAAATCCACTCTAGCGGGTAATACTCCATAAAACTTCTTAGTATATGGTTCGATTAATTGAGCACAATATCTCCATATAATTTTGTGTAATATATTTTTTGACAACCAATTTGAGGCACTATTCGAAAAATCTGCATGATTATCAACATAAACCAGAATATTTCTATGCGTATCTAAATATCTCTTTATAATAGCTATATCTAAAAATTGTACCCCATGTATAAATAAAACATTAGGCTCTTCATTCTCAATTGCTTCGAACAAATTGATATACTTTTTAAATTTATTACTAAATTTTGCTTCTCTTTTTGTATCCAACCTTATAGTTTTTATACCATATTCATTAATGTATTCATTTCGCTTATCTTTTACTATCTTTCCCTTTTTACTCCAAATAAATTTTGAAGTAATCATGCTAACTTCAAATCCATTTTCCTTATGATATTTAGGTAGTAAGTTATCCTGATAGGATAACCCATCAGTAACTGGTCCACAAAGTGCAATGTGTGTAATTTTCATATTAAACTTCCTAATTTTATTTATTTTCTGTGCATTCAGATTCTATTACCTCAACTACTTTACACCAACTATTATTTGTTATTTTAATATCTTCGTTCTTTTTTCTTACAATAGTTCCAAGTATGCATCTGCGCATTAGTTCAGATAACTCGCTCGGGTTATCTGAAGGAAAAAAATATGCATTGTTATAGTCTTTTAGAATTTCACGAGCAAAAACTGTATCTGCTGCTATTATGACGGAATTATTGTGCTTAGCCTCCATTAGTGGCATTCCATATGTTTCTATAATTGAAGGAAAAACTAAAACACTATGGTTATATTTTTGAAAAACTTCTTTTCTTGATATATATCCAATGGAATTAAGATGTTTATTAGCAAACTTCCTTTTAATAGTAATATCAATATTAAAAGGAAGTTCATTAATTAATTCCGCTGCATCTTCTAAAATTTCAATGTTTTTATAAATAAAATCTGACGTTGGATAGAAAAAGTTATCCATTTGGTAATTATTATATTTTTTTAATACAGGTATATTAGTCGTTGGCGGTATAACATCTATTTTTTCCTCCGTAATACCTTCCTTCATGACAGATTCCTTCATCCATTCTGCTTGAACAATTATTCGTTGAGTATGTTTCAATCCATTTTTTATGATTTTACCCAATACATACTGCAAAACTGCATAGTTTCTTTCATCTTTCTTTAAAAATGAAAACCTTTTTGCTTTTTGAAACGGTAATGCTTGATGAAGATATAAAACTTGAGGCATTTTCAACTTTCTAACAGCAGTGTTTTGCATATTGAAAATTACATCAGGTTTATACTTTCTAATTAATTTCCTTCCTAGATAATAATCAAATTTTAATCGATTAATTTTATTCTTTAATTTTTCATTTACTATTATTTTTATATTCTCAGTTTCCTCAAAGTGAAAATCTGACAATAAAAATAGCCACTCATTAGATTTATCATTTTCTTTTAAATAATCCACAAAATCCGTTAAAACTGATAATGCTCCTCCTTCAGAAGCTGCAGTGTTAATTACTAATGTTCTCATTTTCAATTCCAAACTTTTCTATTTATATAATCGGTATAACCAATAAGTATTCTTAGCACTTTCTCAGATACATTCGGCATACTATAATCCGCTACCAATCTCAATGTATCATCTTTTTGAGTATCCAATACTGTTATTCCTTGTATAATTCTTTCTTTTTCAAGTCCAACCATCATCGTTGCTCCTTCTTCCATTGCTTCTGGACGCTCATGCGCCTCACGTAGATTTAACGCTTTAAATCCTAGAATAGAAGATTCCTCACTAATTGTCCCACTGTCACTTAACACTGCTTTTGAGTTTAATTGAAGATTATTGTAATCAGTGAAGCCCATTGGTTTCATTAATTGAACTAATTCGTTAAACTCGACACCTTTTTCTTCAATCATATTACGTGTTCTAGGGTGTGTACTCACAATGACTGGCATTTGATATACTTCCGCAATCTCATTCAATGAATCAACTAAGTTCATGAAGTTACGCTCTGAGTTAATATTCTCATCCCGGTGAGCCGATACAACAAAGTATTGTCCTTTTTCAAGACCTAACTTTTTGTAGCTTTCAGCGTTGGTAATGTCATCCATTTTTTTGTTTAATACTTCAAACATTGGACTACCTGTTTTAATAATTTGATCAGCTGGTAATCCCTCTGCTAGTAAGTACTCACGAGCAATATCTGAATACGTTAAGTTGATATCAGCTGTATGGTCTACAATCTTACGGTTTGTCTCTTCAGGTACACGTTGATCAAAACAACGATTTCCAGCTTCCATATGGAAAATTGGGATTTGATGACGTTTCGCAGCAATCGCACATAGGCAGCTGTTAGTATCTCCTAAAACTAAAAAAGAGTCTGGAGCTTCCTCAGCTAGAATAGGATCGATATTGGCTAAAATTTGGCCAACTGTTGCCATAGGTGAATTACCTGCTGCATTTAAGAAGTAGTCTGGCTTTCTTAATCCAAAGTCTTCAAAGAAAACTTCATTTAATTCGTAATCATAGTTTTGACCAGTATGAACAAGAATGTGTTCAATCGCTTCAGATTCTTCTAATTTTTGAATAACCGCCGATAAACGGATAATTTCTGGTCGTGTTCCTACAACTGTCATAACTTTTAATTTTTTCATTTAATTAAACCTCCAAAAAGAATGTATCAGGGTGATTAGGATCAAACATTTCATTTACCCACATAACGGTTACCATATCAGATTCCCCAGTATTCACAATTGAGTGTGTATAACCAATTGGGATGTCAACAACTTCCAACTTATCTCCTGACACTTCATATTCAATCACTTCATCTGAGAAATAATCTCTAAAACGTATTACACCTTTTCCTGATACAACCAAGAACTTTTCATTCTTAGTATGGTGCCAATGTTCGCCCTTTGTAATTCCTGGTTTAGAAACATTAATTGATACTTGACCAGCATAAGGTGATTTTACAAATTCAGTAAAAGATCCACGAAGGTCTTCATGCATTACTAATGGATAACTAAATTGATCAGTAGGTAAGAAGTTTAAGTAAGTACTGTACAATTTACGTGTAAAATCATCATCTAAATTAGATATAATACGTGTGTTGCGAGACTCTTTAAATTCTTTAAGTTGGTCAGCAATATGTCCTAGTGTTTCTTTATAAGTCACTGGTACTTGATAATAATTACCGTCCTTGGTTCCATTACCATTAAGTGCTCTTACAAACTCTTCTACCAAATCATCTATATATACTAATGTTAATACTACATTTGGATCATTGATTACTATCTCTTCGTCTCTAGCAATCTTATGACTAAACGTAGCAATCACAGTATTATAGTTTGGTTTAGACCACTTTCCGAATAAGTTGGGTAAGCGGTATACGTATGATTGTACTTCATTATCTTCCCCATATTTGAATACTAAGTCTTCTCCAGCTTTTTTACTTTTTCCGTAAGGTGAATCATTCGCTGCTTGAGTTGATGAAGTAATTAAAACTGGTGCTTTATTTCCAGCTTTAATTAATGCGTCTAATAGAGTCTGCGTAAAATCTACATTACCTTCGTGAAACTCTTCTTCTTTTTCAGGACGGTTCACGCCTGCTAAGTGATAGACAAAGTCAGCTTGTTTAGCAAATCCTTTTAACTCATCAGTAGTAGTCTCACGCGTTACTTTTAATACTTGATAGTCATCATTATGCTCTAAGGTAGCGACTAAATTTTTTCCAACAAAGCCGTTAGCTCCAGTTACAAGGATATTCATCTTAAACCTCCCAGTTAGCTAGTTCTGCTTGTACTTCATCTAATTCTAATAATTTTTCTGCTAACTCATCTACTGTTAATTGTTCAGTATTGTCCGAATTATACTCATCAAGTAAACCAGTTGGATTACCTTCCTCAAAGTACTTATCATAGTTAAGGTCACGTTTATCAGATGGTACACGGTAGAAGTCTCCCATATCGAATGCACGTACTGCTTCTTCTTTAGTTAATAATGATTCGTACATTTTTTCACCGTGACGGATACCAATTTCTTTTACTTCGGGGGTAATATTGAATATCTTACCAATAGCTTGAATCAATGTGTTAATTGTACTTGCCGGAGCTTTTTGAACCATAATATCACCTTGTTCCGCATTATTAAATGCGAATAACACTAAGTCTACTGCTTCATCTAAACTCATCATGAAACGAGTCATATCACCATCAGTTAATGTCAATGCCTTACCAGCTTTAATTTGGTCAATAAATAATGGAATTACACTACCGCGGGAAGCCATAACATTACCATAACGAGTCGCACTAATACGTGTTTTTTCTGGATCAATATTTCTTGCTTTAGCAACAATTACTTTTTCCATCATTGCTTTAGATGTACCCATAGCATTAATTGGATAAGCTGCTTTATCTGTTGATAAACACACTACGTTACTAACGCCTGCTTCGATAGCAGCAGTTAATACATTATCAGTACCGATTACATTCGTTTTAACAGCTTCCATTGGGAAAAACTCACATGATGGTACTTGTTTTAAAGCTGCTGCATGGAAAATATAATCTACATCACGAACTGCATCCTTAATACTGTTAATATCACGTACATCTCCAATATAGAACTTAATCTTGTCATTATTGTATTTTTTTCGCATATCATCTTGTTTCTTTTCATCTCTTGAGAAAATACGTATTTCTTTGAAATCTGAATCTAAGAAACGCTTTAACACTGCATTGCCAAAAGATCCTGTACCACCAGTGATTAATAAAATTTTATTTTCGAACATAAGCTCACCCTTCATTGATTATTGATTCAAATTGATCCATCAATAATTTTTTGTTAAAGTTTTCATTATAATAATCTAATGATTTTTTCTTCATTTTTAAAAGTTCATCGGAATTTAAACTCATAAATCGTTTAATGTTTTTTACAAATCCATCAACATTCCCTGAATTACTAGCGAAACCACATTCAGCACTTTTCACAATTCCTTGCACTTCGCCGTCCGCCGAAACTAGTAATGGCATTCCACATGCCATCAAAGATTGTACTTTTGCTGGGATAGTTTTCTCAAAGATGTCACTACTATCTAATGTAATTAAACCTATATCAAAATTAGCAAGATAATATGGTATTTGATAAGCTGGTTGTCTACCTACGAATAAGAAGTAACTTTCAACTTGTTCTTTTTTTATTTGTTTTTGAAGTTCACTTTTATAACGTCCATCACCAATAATAATGAATTTTACACTTTTATTTTCTGTTTTTAATTTCTTTGCTACTTTGGGTAATATAGATAAACCTTGGGCTTGTCCAATATTCCCAGCAAAAACAAATGATAATTCATCAGTCTGCTGTACACTGGCGACATCATTATTTTTTTCCTTTACTCCATATATATCTTCTGCATACTGCGGCCAATAGGATAACTTTTCTTTTTCGACTCCTCTGGATTCAATTGCTTTCACGAAGCTTTTTGATGATGCTAATATAAAATTTGACTGATTATAAATATAATCAACCATTTTATCTATTTGATTGAGTACAAGTTTATTATTTAGTTTTGTCACAGCGACTATGTTTTCCGGCCATAAATCCATAACGTATAAAACATGCTTTAATTTATGCCTTTTTGCATACCATATTGCGGGTAATGCTTGTGTCATAGGACTCACTTCATATGTGAATACAATATCTATATCCTGAGGCAAAGTTTTTTCGAGGAACCTTGTTGCTGCAACGAACGATGTATAATTTAAAATAAGTCCTATTTTATTTTTCCCTCGAGCTACGATTGGCATTCTATAAATATCTATTCCCTGCCAGTTTTCAGTCCGCTTTTCAGTCCAACTATATCCCTCATAAAACTTGCCCTCAGGATAATTTGGTATTCCTGTCACGACCGATACTTTATATCCTCTTTTAACAAGTTCTAGGCATATATCATTAATTCGAAACTGTTCAGGATAGAAATATTGTGAATATATTAAAATATGCTTACTCACGTTGTTTATTCCTCCGTTTCAGTCACTTTTATTGATTCTTTAAAGTCCCTCATTTGATAGTTCAATGGATAGTCACTCAATTCTTTTGAATAATACAAATCTCCGAACAACTTATTGAATGTATTAATAGCGCCGATTGTAAAATTAAGCTAGACAACTAAAACAGCCATTTGTGGTACACTCAACTTGTAATTCCGACCAAAGAATACAAAGGAGTGACCACAAATGACCTACACCCATCTTACCACGGATGAACT
>NZ_JBGQQZ010000051.1:0-17973 GCF_045528575.1 Ruoffia sp. FAM 24228 | reverse complement strand
TTAACCCGAAGCCACCGCGGTTTCCAGCAAGCTGAAGCAGAGCTATGGGAAATGTTTGGAACACTAGCAGAGAGCTGATTTTTTTACAGAAGGAATTCTTTATTTACACAAACTTCTTGACGCTCCCATTATTATATCATATAGTTATAAAATTATACTAGATAAATTAAATGACTTTAGAATGGGGACGTCAAAATGTTTGAACAATGGCTTGCAATGGAACAGTTTTATTTTAATGATATGTGGATTTTTGTCACAATCAGTTGCGTATTAGGTATAATATTTTTTGCTTCAATTGCTTATATTAAAAAAAGAATCGTACAAGTTATCGCTTTAGTAACGATTATTTTCTGGTTTATAACAGGTGTGTTTGTCTACCGAGGGTACGAAGAACATCATGTAATGATTTCTTTGAATAGTTATATTAATGCTGCTAATCGCAAATATGAGAAGAAAATATTTTTTGACTTTCCTTATCCCTATTCGGAACTGTCACTTTATAAGCAAGGATATATGAAGAAATATTTTGAGGCACTCCCATTTTACGATGCAGAACAATTAACTGAAGAGGTTGAATACAAGGGGAGTGATGGTACATATTATTATATAGAAGCTAAAGGAAATATATACTATACTTCTCAACGTCTATTAAGTTTCTCTGATCAAGTCAATGAACCACATAGAGTAGGAGTTCAATATCATTTAAATGATCAACAGTTTGAAACTATTGGATTTATTAATCCATCCTCAATATTTTTAGAATCATATTTGGTTCCGGAAAGTTTAAGTGACCTTGAAGTAAGTGAAGAAGATAAAGATAAGGCTGTTTATCATTCCGACCAACAAATTGGTCGATGGTTGTCACCATAAAAGCAAAAAAAGAGTGAATGAGATTTTTATTCTCATTCACTCTTTTTGTTACAATGGATTATTTTCTGATTCAGATTCTGTACTGAAAACACTTGAATTTTCTTCAGGTAATTCATTCCCATTTGGTCCAGATTCAGTCTCTGTTCCTTCTGGTGTAGATTCTTCTGATTCATCGTCGGAAGAAGTTGTCTCATCTTCACTTTCAGATTCATCCCCGGAAGAATCTTCCTGAGTTGTTAGCGTTAGTGTAATAACCATCACGTCAGAACTACTATTACCATCAACGATTCGTAATCTTAAGACATATTCTCCATCACTTTCTGCAGGAATTTGGAATGCAGTATTCGTTCCGGTGTAAACAACTTGTCCGTTTACAGATAATTCGAACTGTCCAGATTCAGTCAATGGCCCCCATTGAGCATTAATTACTTTATTCTCTTGATCATATTCTGCGTAAAATCCAGTTGGTGGATTAATATAACGACCATAAGCGAGTGATTGTTCTGTAGGTTCCTGACCTCTAATAAATAATTCGTTCGATTTAGCTTCTGCAGGAGTATATGGTCCCGGTAATAAAATTGGATCAGTATATTTTTCAATTTCTACTTCAACTATACTTTCTGGTTTCTCCCAATCTGTTACTGGTACATCAGTCATTAGATAAGTCATCATTTCACGATAGATATGCTGAGGAATGGCAGTTTCTTCAAGCGTTAAGTAATTACCAGGTTCATTTGGATTATCATAACCTACCCAAGAACTAATTGAATACTGAGGACTCATTCCGACATACCAACCATCAGGAGCAGCATATGTTCCTTGGTCTAAACCAAGAGCTGCTAACTGATCTTCTGTATAATTCGTTGTTCCAGTTTTACCAGCATGGTAAATACCTTCAATATCAGAACTACTAGCAAATACACCAGGCACACCTTTGAGAATGTCTGTTAGCATATAAGCAGTAGTATCTTTCATTGCTTGACGCGTTTCAGTTTCGAATATTTCTTCAGTACCAGCAGAAGTAATAACACGATTCACCGTATATGGCTTATTGTATTCACCATAATTTGCGATGGCAGCATAGGCTGCTGATAATTGAATAGGTGTAATACCTCCACCTAGGGCATTCGCTTCGACTAATTCACGTTTGTTGTCATTGAGGATATTGATATCCATCTTTTGTAAAAAGGCATAGGCATTATCTAATCCAACAGCTTGAAGTACTTTTAAAGCTGGAATGTTACGTGAGCCGGCTAAAGCTTCACGAAGTGTCATATTACCTTCATATTCAAAGTCATAGTTATAAAATTCTTGACCGCTTGAATAGGTATACGGCTCATCAACAACCAATGTACCTGTAGAGAAGTTTAAGTATTCTAGGGCTGGTCCATAGGCTGATAAAGGTTTCATAGTTGAACCAATTGAGCGATTCAATGTATTTGCACGGTTTAAGCCCATCGCAACTTCTTGTTTACGACCACCGATCAGGGCCACTAATTGACCATTATCCACATCTACAATAGAAGCAGCCGTTTGCATTTGATCATCAGGGAAGACAACCGCTTCATTATTATTCACTGTATCGTAAAGTTTTTCTTGAGCTTGATAGTCCATATTCGTATAGACTTCAACGCCATCAGTATAGATATTGATGTTCATCTTATCTTGCGCTTCTTGTGCGACAACATCTAAGTAAGCATCAATGACTAAATCAACTTTATTTGTTGAGCTGTTAGATAAGGGAACTAACATTGATTCAATCGCCGTATTAACAGCTTCATCATATTGTTGTTGGGAAATCATTTCTCGATCTAACATAACTGCTAATACTAAATCTCGACGTTCTTTAGCTTCAGCAGGATTTGTATAAGGATCATAATTAGAAGGTGCTTGAGGAAGACCAGCCAAAAGGGCAGCTTCAGCTAAATTAATTTCTTGAATATCTTTTCCGAAGAATTCTTTAGCAGCTGTTTTGGCACCATAGACATTATTTGAATAGAATAGTTTATTTAAATATAAAGTTAATATCTCCTCTTTATTATATTCTTGTTCAATCTGCATTGCGAGCCAAGCTTCTTGAGATTTACGTTCTAATGTTTGGTCTTGGAAATCAGTTGAGAATACAGATAGTTTTACTAATTGTTGAGTAATAGTACTACCACCTTGAACAATTCCTCCAGCTCGAAGGTTTGCAATTAGTGAACCAACAATTCTTATCGGGTCAACGCCATTATGATTATAAAAACGAGTATCTTCAATAGCGATAACCGCATCTTCTAATACTTGTGGGATTTCCGATGCTTCCATGACATCTTTATTTAGACCTCCAAGTTCTTTAACTAAGTCACCAGACTTATCATAAATCTTACTCGAAACTTGACCTTGCAAATCACTGAAGCTAATTTCAGGAGAATTCATTGCGTAATAGCCGAAAACCCCCGCTCCTCCAATGACAGCAATGAAAAATAGCATAATGAGTAAAATGAAAATTCGTTTGACGATTTTTTTCGGTTTTCGATTGCGTTTATTTTTGTTTCCTTTATTATTTTTTTTATTTCTATATTTTTTGCGTTCTACACGACTTCCAGTTGCCATTTACGACATCCTTTCTACAAAGTAACTTTAATTATTTTCTAACAAGTATTCATCAAGAGCCTTTAAGTAATCAATCATCGGAAAAATACCAGTAGGGCATTCATACCCATTCTCCTTGATAAAATCATAAGTTAGACTTTGTTTGTCATTATTATTTATATATTGATGTATGTATTGATAAGGTAGTAAATAAATTTCATCTAATTCACTAAAAGATACAATTAAAAAGGCGATACCGCCTTGATCTAAACAAGAAAGCATGTGTTCTCGTTGATGTTCTGGTAAATTAGATAAAGGAAAGCTTGTTTTGTTTTTAGTTTCCTTCGCTTCAAAATCAATGTACTTGCCTTGATATACGCCATTATAATCCGTCGTTGAAGCATGACGGTAATATGCTTCTGTGATCCGAGCAGCACTTCGTCTTGGATAATCCACTCGAACAACTTGAATCGGAGTGGGTTTTTTATGAATGACTGCTAAGTTATGAGTCAGGTAATACTCATTACTTTTATTCAAGCGTTCTTCTAGAGACATACCTCGACTTCCATAGTTTATTCTCTTGTTTCGTTTTAATTTGATTTGTTTTTTAGGACCATGTCCCATTGGATATTTCACCATGATGTCACTCCTTATCACTATTTTTCATTATAACTAATAATTAAACTGTTAGATAGGTAAAATAGAGATAAAACATAAAATTAATCCAATTGACAAAAATAATAAACAATTATTCAAACATAGATAGTATATTATCATAAGTTACATGTTGAAACATGAATAATATGTGATATTATATGGAAAAAAGATTTGCATAGGCTATATCTGTACGAATTATTGAGTAAAACAGTTTACAAAAGGGCAATTTTCGGTTAGAATACAAAGGTATGTAAAACAAGAAGTGTTGGAGGGTTAACTTAATGACTACAAATTTTGAAAAAACAACAGGCAATGAAGGTACATTAACTTTTGAAATTCCTCAAGAGGAAGTAAAAAAAGGATTAGACCAAGCCTTTAAAAAAGTACAAAAAACTGTATCAGTTCCAGGTTTCCGTAAAGGGAAAGTTCCACGTCAGATTTTTAAAAACGTATATGGTGAAGAAGCATTATATGATGAAGCTTTAAACGCTGTATTACCAGATGCATATGAAGCTGCAGTTAAAGAAGCAGGTTTAGATGTGGTTGGACAACCAAAACTTGATATCGAAACAATCGGTAAAAAAGAACCTTGGGTAATGAAAGCAGAGGTTACATTAAAACCAGATGTTCAACTTGGTGAATATAAAGGATTATCAGTAGAAAAACAAGATACTGAAGTAACTGATGAAGATGTTCAAAACGCAATCAAATCTCGCCAAGAGAAATTAGCTGAATTAGTTGTTAAAGATTCAGAAGCGGTTGAAGGAGATACTGTAGTTATCGATTACGAAGGTTTCGTAGATACTGAAGCATTCGATGGTGGTAAAGCAGAAAATCATTCATTAGAATTAGGATCAAATTCATTTATTCCTGGTTTCGAAGAGCAATTAGTTGGAACTAAAGCTGGCGATAACTTAGATGTTAATGTTACTTTCCCAGAAGAATACCAAGCTGAAGAATTAGCTGGTAAAGAAGCTGTGTTCAAAGTAACAGTACACGAAGTTAAAGCTACTGAATTACCTGAATTAGATGATGAATTCGCTAAAGACGTTGATGACGAAGTTGAAACTTTAGCAGAATTAGAGAACAAAATTCGTGTTCAATTAGAAGAAGAAAAACAACAAGCAGCTAAAGACATCTTTGAAGACTTAGCTTTACGCCAAGCTGTTGACAATGCAGAAGTTGAAGGTGGCGTTCCATGGGCAATGGTTCATGAAGAAATTCACCGTCAAATGGATTACTTCTTAAATAACTTAAGCCGTCAAGGTATTCAACCTGAAATGTACTACCAAATTACTGGTACAACATCTCAAGACTTACATGATCAATTCGAAGAAGAAGCTGAATTACGTACTAAGACAAACTTAGTATTAGAAGCTATCGTTAAAGCTGAAAACCTTGAAGTAAGCGACGAAGAAAAAGAAGGAGAAGTAGAATCTCTTGCTGAACAATATGGTATGGAAGTTGACCAAGTTCGTGGATTTGTATCTGACGACATGTTAGATTCAGATATCAAGATGAAAAAAGCAATGAGCATCATTGTTGACTCTGCAGAAGAAAAGTAAGATAATAAGGATTAAAGATTAATATTATAGAGGGATTGCAAGAGTCACTAGTGTTTAATTTGGGGCTTCTTTGCATCCCTCTCTTTTGATGTTATTTATATTTTTAAAGAAAATTAAGGAGGATAATAAATGGCAAAAAAAACATCGGATATGACTAATTTCTATTGTTCATTTTGTGGAAAATCACAAGATGAGGTTAATAAAATTGTTGCAGGACCAGATGTATATATTTGTGATGAGTGTGTCGAATTATGTAAAAACATTATCGATGAAGAACTGAAAAGTGAAAGAACTCATGAACCTGTAAAAATGCTAATTCCTAGCGAAATTAAAGACGTTTTAGATGATTATGTTATCGGACAAGATGCAGCTAAAAAATCACTTTCTGTTGCTGTTTATAATCATTATAAAAGAGTGAACCAGAATATGATGGTTGATGATGAAGTGGAGTTACAAAAAAGTAACATCGCTTTAATTGGGCCGACAGGATCAGGTAAGACTTTCTTAGCACAAACAATGGCAAAAACATTAAATGTTCCATTTGCGATTGCTGATGCAACCACACTAACTGAAGCAGGTTATGTAGGGGAAGATGTTGAGAACGTTCTATTAAAATTAGTTCAAGCCGCAGATTATGATATTGAACGTGCAGAAAAAGGTATTATCTACATTGATGAAATTGATAAAATATCTAGAAAAAGTGAAAATGTTTCAATTACACGGGATGTCAGTGGTGAAGGTGTCCAACAAGCCTTATTAAAAATATTAGAAGGTACAGAAGCAAATATACCTCCTAAAGGTGGACGCAAACATCCAAATCAAGAATTCTTAAAATTAGATACTAAGAACATCTTATTCATCGTTGGGGGTGCCTTTGATGGGATCGAAACGATTGTAAAAGAAAGATTAGGCAGTAAAGTCATTGGTTTTGGTAAAACAACTGGAAAAATTGATGAAACGAAAAGTTTAATGCAACAAGTAACTTCTGAAGATTTACTTAAGTTCGGATTAATCCCAGAATTCATTGGACGTATCCCTATCACAGCAGCTTTAGAGAAGTTAACAGAAGAAGATTTAATTTCAATTCTAACAAAACCAAAAAATGCACTTGTTAAACAATATAAAAAACAATTATCAATGGATAATGTAGTACTTGAATTTGAAGAAGAGGCATTAAAAGCAATTGCTCAACAAGCGCTTGAACGCGGAACTGGTGCACGTGGTTTAAGATCAATCATCGAGAATGTGATGTTAGAAATTATGTACGAAGTGCCGAGTCGTGAAGATATCGCTAAGATAATTATTACGAAGGAAAATGTCGAAGGTGCGCATAAACCTGAATATTATAGTAATGACAATCGAAAAATTTCATAAAAGCGAGGCAGCATAATATGAAAGTACAAAATCCAAAACTCGAAATAACTGCAGTAAAGCTTGAACAGTATCCATCTATGGATAAACCAGAAATCGCTTTAGCAGGAAGATCCAATGTAGGTAAATCTTCATTTATTAATACATTAATTGAGAGAAAAGGCTTAGCTAGAACATCTGGGCAACCAGGGAAAACTCAAACGTTAAATTTCTATAATATGGATGATAAGTTCAGATTTGTAGATGTTCCTGGTTACGGGTATGCGAAAGTATCCAAAACTGATCGTGCTAGTTGGGCTAAAATGATAACTGAATACTTAACAAACCGAGACAACTTAGTAACTCTCTTGTTATTAATGGACTTTCGTCATGAACCGACAGAATTAGACATTCAAATGAAAGAATTTGCTGATGAATTAGACATTCCATATGCGATTGTTTTAACAAAAGTTGATAAAATTAAAAGAAGCCAACGAAATAAACATATTTCGATGTACACTAAAAAGTTAGAATTACCAACGAGTGATGCATTGTTTTTATTCTCTTCTGAAACAGCCGAAGGGAAAGAAGATATTTGGGAAGTAATTGAAAGTCAAATCAACTAACAAGAGAACAGGAGAATACAATGTTTAAACAACTTAAAGGTCAGTTTAATAAAGCAGAGTGGAGTTGGATGTTTCAAGATTGGGCAAACTCAGCCTATTCCTTAATGATAACAACAGCTATATTCCCAATTTTTTATAAGTCTGTTGCGGATGCAGGAGGTATAAGTGGGGCAGACTCAACAGCTTACCTTGGATATACCAATGCGATTGCAACAGTTCTAACAGCTGTTTTAGCCCCTTTTCTTGGGACGAGTGCTGATTATAAAGGGTATCGAAAACCTTTATTCACTATTTCAACACTCTTAGGTATAATTGCTGTATTTTCAATGATGTTTATTGGAAATGGTAACTGGTTTTTATTATTAGTTGTTTATACGATTTCTTCATTTGGTTTTCACGTAGCTAATATATTCTATGATAGTTCGATTATGGATGTAACAACACCGGAACGACTAGATCAAGTCAGTTCAACTGGCTTTGGTTTAGGTTATATCGGTAGCGTATTTCCCTTTTTAATATTTATGGTGTTCCAATTAACAGGGATATTTCCTGCGAATGTCACTGTTAATATTGGATTCTTCCTTACAGCTGCATGGTGGTTTATCTTTACAATTCCATATTGGAAGAATGTAAATCAAGTGAATTACTTAGAAAAAACTGAAGGTATTATTCAAACGACGGTGAAATCATTAACTGCTACTGTAAAAGAATTAAAGAAATATCCACATATCTATTTGTTTTTACTTGGTTATTTCTTTTATATAGATGGTGTCGGAACAATCATTGCGATGGCCACTTCAGTAGGTACAGATTTAGGCTTATCAGCAAATGAACTTATCATCATGTTGCTAGTCGTTCAAATCGTAGCATTCCCATGTTCTATTATGTACGGGTATTTAGCTAGACGTTTTGGCACTAGAACAATGTTATTTGTTGGTATTGCTACTTATATAGTTATTTGTATTTTCGGATTAAGTTTAGATTCATTTACCGATTTTATGATTTTAGCTGTGCTAGTCGGAACGGCTCAAGGTGGAATTCAAGGTTTGAGTCGCTCTTACTTTGGTCAGATTATTCCTAGAGAGAAAAGTAATCAGTTTTATGGTTTCTATAATATTTTCGGGAAGTTCTCTTCCGTATTAGGAACGACTATTTTAGGAGTTGTAGCGCAGATAACAGGCGATTCTTTAAAAGGATTGTTTGCTCTAATTGTGCAATTTATTATCGGTGCGATTCTGTTATACATGGCAAAACCAAGCAAAAGTTACACTAATTAACTCGAAATAATAGAGGTGATTTCAATTGAGTTATATTCCAGAGGAAGTTATCAACGAGGTTAAAAGTAATGTTGATATCGTCGAACTTATTGGACAATATGTTCAATTGAATAAGCGTGGGACAAACTACATGGCCTCATGTCCTTTTCATGAGGATAACAATCCTTCTTTTTCAGTTTCACAGCCGAAGCAAATTTATAAGTGTTTTAGTTGTGGGAGAGGGGGGAATATCTTTGGTTTTCTACAAGAAATTGAAGGTATTTCTTTTACTGAATCTGTAGCAAAAGCAGCTGAGTTTGCGAATATTACGGTTGATGAAAAATATATTCAAGCTCAACCTTCAAAGCAGCAAGAATTTAGTTATTTATATGATATACACGAAAAAGCAAATGATTTTTACCACTACTACTTAATGAGCACAAATAATGGTGCAGAAGCTTTTGATTATTTAATTCAAAGACAGCTAACAAAAGAAGTGTTAGAAGTGTTTCAATTTGGCTTAGCGCCAAATAACTCACAATTATTAGTCCAATATTTACAAAAGGCAGGTTTTACATCCGAACAGCTAGTAGATTCAGGTATTTTTTATATGGCTGACTCTGGTGAATTAATTGATCGTTTTCGTAATCGAATTATGATTCCTCTTCGTAATAGTAGAGGAGATGTTGTAGCGTTTTCTGGACGTGTGTTTCAAGAGAATAGTGAAAAGTCGGCCAAGTATTTAAACTCACCTGAGACAAATATCTTTAAAAAAGGTAAGTTAATTTATAATTTAGACAACGCTAGATTACCCATTCGCAATCAGAATAAAGTGTTAATTGCAGAAGGTTACATGGACGTCATTAGTTTATATCAAGCAGGATATGAGAATGTGGTTGCTTCGATGGGGACAAGTTTGTCGGAGGATCACTTAAAACAATTAAGTAAAATGACGAACACTTTAATTTTTGCCTTTGATGGCGATGATGCTGGACAAAAAGCAACGAGTCGAGCTTTTCAGACAGCTCAAGGTATAACGAATGCAGAAATCAAAGCAATTCAGATACCTAATAAACTTGATCCTGATGAATGGATTAAGGAACACGGGAAAGATAGTTTCCAACAATTAATTAATCAAAGCATTTCACAATTTGAGTTTAATCGAGATTTTTTTAAGAAAGATTACAATTTAAACGATGAATATGAACTTGCACAATATATTGAAAAAGTTATCGAATTAATTAGCCAAATCAAATCACCTATTGAACAACAATTAAGAATTAATGATTTAGTGAATGAGTATCATCTTTCGGAGGCAATCATTACCGAACAGGTCAATCGTGCTCGTGATATTCGACCGAATAATTACAAGCAACCCACTGAGCAATATAATAGTGTGGAACCACCTCAAGCTAGTTTTTCAAATGAACAATTTATAACACAAGAATCTGCTTTGCAAATTAAATCAAAACGAGCATTTAATAGTGAAAAGCAAATTATATTCTATTTGATTTATTTCGAAGAGGCATGGGATTATATGGAAGAATTAAGTAATCCTCCAGTATTTTTTCATGATTTTACAAGTAAAGCATTTTTTGAGCTAGATCGATATTATTACGAAGGAAATCATTTGCCACTCACTGGTATCATTGATAGAATAAACGATACCCAAGTAAGTCATTTTTTAACTTCGTTAATGTGGGAACAAGAATTATTCGATTTTACTCGACAACTGTTAGATGATTGCTTCAAAGTTTTACAGCAAGAATTTATTCAACAAGAGATCAATGAATTAAGAAAGAAAGTTGTTCAATATCAAAAACAACAAGATTATTCAGAAATGAATCATACTTTAACAAGAATCATGAATTTAACGCGTCAGATTAAAGAAATTTAGGGGGCTTACTTATATGACTGAAAAAGATCAAGTTCAAGAAGAACAGCAACAACAGCAAGATGGAAAAACAATCGAGCAAAAAGATCCTCAACAAGAGCATGTAAAAGAAGAAAGAAGTAACGAGTTATCACTTACGTTAGAACAAGCAACGAAACAATTAATTGCTGAAAAGAGAACGTTAGGTCAAATTCATTATGATGAATTAACAAAATCAATTGCTAGTCCATACGAATTGGATGCAAATGCTATTGATAAATTAATTCAACAAGTTGAAGATAGTGGTATTGCGGTCGTTGGTGACGATGGTGGACCAACTAAACAACAAATGGTACGAGCAGAAGAAGGGGACAAGTCAACAACAGCGTCTTCAGCAGCTGTATCTAAAATCAAAGTAAGCGATCCAGTTCGTATGTACTTAAAAGAAATTGGACGCGTTGATTTACTTACAGCAGATGAAGAAGTTTCCATTGCAAAACGAATTGAAGATGGCGATGACTTAGCTAAACAAGAATTAGCAGAAGCAAACTTACGTTTAGTTGTATCGATTGCAAAGCGTTATGTTGGGCGTGGTATGTCTTTCTTAGATTTAATTCAAGAAGGTAATATGGGATTAATGAAAGCTGTTGATAAATTTGACTACCATAAAGGATTTAAATTCTCTACCTATGCTACGTGGTGGATTCGTCAAGCAATCACAAGAGCGATTGCTGACCAAGCAAGAACAATTCGTATTCCTGTACATATGGTAGAAACTATTAATAAATTAGTACGTGTACAAAGAACATTATTACAAGATTTAGGTAGAGAACCGACTCCAGAAGAAATTGGTGCCGAAATGGATTTACCGACTGAAAAAGTCCGTGAAATTCTCAAGATTGCTCAAGAACCTGTTTCCCTTGAGACACCGATTGGTGAAGAAGATGACTCTCATTTAGGTGATTTCATTGAAGATGAAGGGGCTATGAGTCCAGAAGCATTTACTTCAAGTTCTTTATTAAGAGAACAATTGGAAGATGTCCTAGATACATTAACCGATCGTGAAGAGAATGTATTACGTCTTCGTTTTGGTTTAGATGACGGGAATATTCGCACTTTAGAACAAGTAGGTAAAGTTTTTGGCGTGACACGTGAACGTATTCGGCAAATTGAAGCAAAAGCATTGCGTAAATTACGCCACCCAAGCCGTTCTAAGCAATTAAAAGATTTCTTAGAGTAGAATACATAATTTAAGATAAAGAGGCTGTATCGTTGGATATAGCCTCTTTTTACTATGTTTTATACTGTTTATTGTTCTAAAATCAAATCAATGATATTTTCGGCTGTAATCTTACCAAAATACTCATTAAGTTCAATTGGTGTAAGAGCTTCTAATAATTCTTTACGTTCAACACGTGTTCCGATTAAAGTATTTTCGATATCTTTTATATCAGCTTTTCCAAAAAAGTCCCCATAAATACGGATTTTTTGAATTCTCCCTTTATCTACACTAAGCGTTAATGATACCGTTCCGCCTTCAAATCGGCCATCAGCATTATAATCGTAACGGGGCGATTTACCATAATTCCAATCCCAATTAGCGAATTTTTCTTCAGCAATCTTATCAATGGCAGCCCATTCTTCCTCAGATAGTCGGTAATACTTAATGTCGTCGGGATGATTAACACCACACAAATGCATTAACATAGTTTTTTCGAAATCTTCCACTGTGATATCTTGATATTCCTTGGCTAGATGTGAACGAATTGGTGTAACACGACGTCGCACTGACTTAATCCCTTTAGATTCTATTTTTTTGCGATTTGGCCGCAATGCATTTTCAACAGCATCAAAATCTATATCTAGTAGAAGAGAGTAGCCCGCATATAATCGACCTTTTTGAATAGTGACAGCTGCACCGGAAACCTTTTGACCATCAATTTCAAGGTCATTTCGACCTTTACGGCCGACATTTTTAGCGCCTAACTGTTTTAATCCATCTATTGTTGGTTGATAAATACGATCGAAATTTTCATCAAAATTTGTAGAAGGATCGTCTATTATAAAAACAAAATTCGCATGGTTTCTATCCATATAGATGGCACCACCACCTGTTTCTCGTCTAACAATATCAATATTGTTTCTTGATATATATTCTTGGTTTACTTCTTCAACGGTATTTTGGTACTTTCCAATTTGGACGGAAGCACTTGGTCGGTATGGGAAAACTAAGGATTCATCCAACTTAATGTTTTCTAAAGCATAAATATGCATAGCTAATTGAGTAGCATGATCTAACACCTCAACACCGTTTCGAATATGTTCAATTACGTACATGATACGACCCCTTCATAAGTTTAATAAGGTCATTATATCATAGTGCATATTATATGCTATAACAGACAAAATCATGATGTAGACTACTTTAAAGGTAATCACTATTAGAAAGATAATAATTATGATACCGTAATAATAATAAATTATAACAGTTATTTGAGAGGAGAAAATCATTGGTTAAATTAAGTGTATTAGATTATGCTCAAATTGATGAACTAAAAGATGCACAAACTGCGGTAAAAGAATCCACTGACTTAGCGAAAGTTGCAGAAAAATTAGGTTTTCATCGTTATTGGGTGGCTGAACATCATAATGTTCCAGCTTTTGCAAGTAGTTCCCCTGAAATGTTAATGATGCATATTGCTGATTCGACAAAGAGAATCCGAATTGGATCAGGAGGCGTGATGATACCTCATTACAGCCCATATAAAGTGGCGGAAAACTTTAGAATGTTAGAAGCATTTCATCCAAACCGTATTGATTTAGGTATCGGTAATTCTTTAGGAACTAATTTAGTTAACAAAGCATTAAATGAAACGAAAGAGCGAAAATTACCTTATAATCAAAGTATTCAAGATTTATATAAATACGTGACAGATACAAATGACATTGATCATCGTTTAAATGATATTACGGCCAATCCTAAAGTCGATACAGTGCCCCAGATGTTCCAGTTAACAACTAGTACTAGAGGTGCAAAAAACGCTGCTAAATATGGACTTGGATTGACTTTTGGTTTATTTCCAAATGCAAGCAGTGATAAATTGAATGTTGGGAAAGAAGCGGCTGAAATATATAGAAGTGAATTTAAAGCATCAAAAGCAGTAGAGCAACCAATCGTCATGTTCTCGCCATTTGTCGTTGTAGCTGATACAGATGCAGAAGCAAAAGAACTTCAAAAAGCGTTAGATGTTTGGTTACTAGGTAAAAACCACTTTGATGAATTTAAGCAATTTCCATCAGTTGAAACGGCAAAGAATTATCAATTTACTCAAGAGGATTTAAAGAATGTACAAGCTAATCGTACAAGAATGGTTGTCGGAGATATTGATTCAGTTAAGGAACAATTGGATCATTTAGTAAATCAATTTCAAGCGGATGAAGTATTAATCATTCCATTATTGCCAAAAATCGAAAATCGAATCAAAGCTTTAGAGTTATTAGCAGATCGTTTTTCAATAAAATAAAATTAAAAATAAATAAGTAATTAAAAATTTCCATATTAAATATATGGAAATTTTTTTATTTTTTTTTAAAAAAAGAAGCTTACATATTATTGTAATAAATCATAAAATTATTAGGAAATATAACAATTCAGAAAAATAAGAGCAAGTATAAATTTTTTACTATGATTTAAATAAAGAATGAAATAGCTTTCGAATCAGTATTTAACGCAATTAAATAAAGAATTTTGAAACTTTTTATTATTGCAAGCCATGTTACATAATATGACATGACACGTATATTAAAACAGAAGAAAAACAGTTGAAAACTTGTGATAAATTAAAAATAACATTAAATAAAAGTAAAAATAATACTAGTTTTAATAAATATTTTATGATAATCTTCTAATTAAGCTTTAATAGCTTTGAGAAAGGATGTGAAAAAATGATACATATGAAAGACGTCAATAAGTATTTCGGAGATAATCACGTACTAAAAAATATCAATCTGGATATTGAAGAGGGTGAGAAAGTAGTAATTATTGGGCCTTCTGGATCTGGAAAGAGTACATTAATACGTTGTATGAATCGTTTAGAAGAGGTCACTGATGGCGTCGCTGAAGTTTACAATGTTAATTTAACAAAGAAAAACGCACCGATTCAGAAAGTGCGACAAAAAGTTGCGATGGTGTTCCAAAACTTTAATTTATATTCTCATAAAACAATATTAGAGAATATAACTTTAGCACCCATCAAAGTTCAAAAGGTGGATAAAAAGCAGGCGGAAGAATCCGGAATGAAGTATTTAAGACGGGTTGGCCTAGAAGATAAAGCCCATGCTTATCCTGCTCAACTTTCTGGAGGTCAACAACAACGTGTCGCGATAGCGAGAGCATTAAATATGCATCCAGAGGTTATCTTATTTGACGAACCAACTTCAGCATTAGACCCAGAAATGATTCAAGAAGTGTTAGACGTAATGATCGATTTGTCACATTTAAATATTACTATGGTGGTTGTGACACATGAGATGGGCTTTGCCAGATCAGTTGCTGATCGTATTATTTTTATGGATAAAGGTTCAATAGTTGAAACGGGTACACCCGATGAATTCTTTTCTCAAACACAAAATCACCGTGCAAAAGAATTTTTAAGTAAAATTATTAAACATGCTTAATCAAAAAGGAGAATAAACAATGAAAAACTGGAAAAATAAATTAGTTGCATTATCACTTTTAGGAACAACCTTACTTGGAGGATTCGCTCCTAATACAGCTTTTGCTCAAGAAGAACTGCCAGCTCAAGTTCAAGCAATTAAAGATGCCGGTGTGTTTAGAGTAGGAATTAAAGAAGATGTACCTCATTTCGGCTTCTTAAACCCTGATACTACAGAACATGAAGGATTTGAAATTGATTTAGCAAAACTTATCGCAGAAGAGATTACAGGCAGTGCAGATAATATTGAATTTACTGGTGTAACACCTAAAACACGTGGACCTTTATTAGATAACGGTGAAGTAGACGCAGTGATTGCGACATTTACAATTACACCGGAACGTAAGGAAACTTATAACTTCACTGAACCATATTTTGTTGATGAAGTTGGCTTTTTAGTTCGTACTGAGGATGGCATTACTGATTTTGCTGGTTTAGAAGGAAAAACAATTGGTGTTCCTCAAAGTGCAACAACGAAAGATTTAGTTCAAGCGGAAGCTGATGCTCAAGGTGTCACAGTTAAATTTAGTGAATTAGCTACTTATCCAGAATTAAAAACAGCCCTAACTTCTAAACGGATTGACGCTATGTCCGTTGATAAATCAATTTTAGCTGGATATGTTGATGATAATAACCAAATTTTAGATATTGGTTTTTCTCCACAAGAATATGGAATCGCAACGAAATTAAGTAATGATGAATTACACAATTATTTAAATGATTTACTTAACGGTTGGTTAGAAGACGGTACGTTAGCTGAATTACTTGAAACGAATGGCGTTGAAGCAACTAGTTCTGAAAGCGAATAATATATTTTAAAATCATAACCTAAAGTGTGTGACGTATTTTAATGCATATGTCACACATCTTTACGGTTAATAAGAGGAGGGAAAGCATGTCAGTGTTATCAGGTATCTCGTGGTTACAAGAAGGACCCTTTGCGTTGTATCGTTGGGGTGATCTATTTGAAGACATTCCCCTTTTCATGGAAGCCTTTATTTATACTATTGGGATTTCGATTTGTGCTTTAATATTCGCATTTCTATTAGGAACGATTTTAGGAATTAGTTCTTCATCAAGAAGTAAAGTACTTTCAATATTCACACGTATTTATGTAGAATTATTTCAAAATACACCTTTATTAATTCAAATATTCTTTGTTTATTATGGCTTGCCAATGGTAGGGATTGTTTTAGACACGTATATTATTGGTATTATTTGTGTAGGTCTTTATCATGCAGCATATATTGCGGAAGTTATAAGATCAGGTATTGGTTCGGTGGCAAAAGGACAAATGGAAGCAGCACTATCCCAAGGTTTTTCTTTTTGGGAAAGTATGTGGTTAATAGTTTTACCACAGGCTTTCAGGATTATGTTACCAGCGCTAACAAATCAAGTTGTAAACTTAATCAAAAACACTTCTGCTATTGCCATTATTTCTGGAGCAGATATTATGTTTACTGCCAATAGTTGGTCGTCGATGAATTTACATTACGTACCAGCCTTTGCATTTGCTGCCTTTTTATACTTCCTACTATGTTTCCCACTTACGCAATTATCTATTCGTTTAGAAGAGAAGAATAAGAAAGCTTACACTAGGTAGAGGAGGATCAGAATGAGTTTCATGGAACAAATGCAAGAATTATTTACAGTGAACAATATGGTTTTCCTTTTGGAGGGTTTATATCTTACGCTTTATATTTCTGTTATCGCTATATTTTTAAGTTCAATATTTGGAACGATACTCGCCATAATGCGTAATCAGGAAAGAGGATTATTAAAATGGATCGCAACGATCTATATTGAAATTGTTCGTAATGTACCGAATATCTTATGGATATTTGTAATATTTTTAATTTTCCGATTAAAATCTGTAGATGCAGGTATTGCAAGTTTTACTATCTTTACGACAGCTGCCTTAGCTGAGATTATTCGAGGTGGATTAAATAGTGTCGCTAAAGGTGAGATTGAAGCAGCTGAATCACAAGGATTAGCAAGTTCGCAAATCATGTGGCATATTATACTTCCACAAGCGATTAGAAATATGTTACCCGCGATTATGTCACAATTCGTAACAGTGATAAAAGATACGAGTTTCCTATGGTCCGTACTCGCCTTACAAGAAATATTAGGTAAAGCGAATATACTGATGGGAAGATATACCGCAACTTCGCAAGTGTTTGTATTATATGGGTTGTTAGCTTTAATTTACTTTGTAGTAAATTTCACGATTTCACAAATTGCACAAAAAATAGCAAAGAATACTAGTAACAGATAAAACTAAGAGAATTACATATAATCAGAAGCGATTAGTCTCAGATACTAATCGCTTTTTTGATCTAAAAATTTTATGAATAAATAGGTTCTTGAATTTTTGGTGTTGGTGAGAGAAATCTCACTGACACCTTTTTTTGTATGTACACAAAAGCCAGTGAATTCCTATATAATAAAGTTACCATACATTACTAAAAGGAGAATTCACTTGGC
>NZ_JBGQQZ010000050.1:0-17991 GCF_045528575.1 Ruoffia sp. FAM 24228 | reverse complement strand
AGATTTCTTTGTGTTAAAATGAGTGTGTGACATGAAGATTCTCTCCTTATACTATGTTGTGGTGACTTAAGTATAACGAATCTTCATGTCTTTTTTTAGTGTTGCGTTTCATCTTACAACACACCAATTTTTAATTTCAAAAGTTATTCAAGAGAGAATGAGTCCTTTAACTTCTTCCTACATCGATCATAGGCACTTTGCACTTGGGTTTCGCTAATGACCAATTGTTTCGCTATTTCTCTAACACTGTCACCTTTTTGATAATTGAAGAATACTTTACGTTCTAGAGATGACAATGAATCAATAAATAAGTTATGGACTTCTTTCAATTCAATCATATCTTGAGCTGATATATGATAATGATTTTCAATCTGATCTAACAGATTGATTTCACTTTGATTTTTATTACTTTGATATTCAAGTGACAACTCTCTAATACCTCCACCACGCTTATACGCCTGGTCAGCACGACAAAGATTAATGATTCGGTTCTTATATAATAATTTAAAGAAGCCTGAAAATCGGTGTTGTTTTTCTGGATCATACATATCGATGGCTTCTAACATAATAATTTGTGCTTCTTGGTAATAATCTTCTAAATCATAATTAGGAACTTTGATCTGATTAAAACAACTTTTATATAAAGGTACATATCTATTCACTATATGTTCAAAAACATCTGTATTAAATTCTTTCTTTAATCCTATAACCAACGCTTCAATGGTCATTGTCTTCATCGCTCTGTATCCTTCCTGTTTTAAAATAGGATGAAACAGATTAAGTTATGTCTTAGTGGTATTAGTCGCTTTGCCCTTCAATCTCTTCTCGTAAGCGGTCCAATTTCTCTAAATGAGTGACATCCCAAGGACTTCGCCTTCGAATGCGAGAGTCATAAAAAGTACTCACATCGCTTCTAATTTGTGACTTGGCGTAATTTACTTCCATTAGTAACTCATTAGCTGATTGTCTCAGAGCACCTTGTTGAAAGACCATCCACTGCTCGGCTGCATCGCTCGTTGCGACCACGACTCGAGTCAGGGCATTTATATGCTGTTTGACTGTCCGTTCAATATAACTATCTGCTGTTTCCCCTTCTTGTGTGAAGACAACAGTGACATTAAACTCCTCAAAAGTTGAGGTAATTCCTGGGACAAATTGTGCATCAAACACCACAATGACCTCAATATCTCGATACTTTCGATAGTTTGAAAGTTCAAATAATAGCAAATCTCTGGCTCCTTGAATTTCGTCACGTTTCTTTAACTGCTCTAATTCAGGCCAAGCACCAATCATGTTATATCCGTCCACGAAGAGAACTTCTTTTCTGCGCATTTTATCGCTCCTTACATCTTTGGAATACGATGTCTGGCAACTTCATAAGCAAGGATTGCAGTAGCTACACTTGCGTTTAAACTTTGCACATGTCCAATCATCGGGATAGTTACTGTACCATCGGCATTTTTTAGAATATTTTGTGATACACCTTGCCCTTCATTACCAATAACGAGTGCAATCGCGCCTTCACTGTTCCAAGTTCGCATATCTTCGCCTTCCATAGCTGTCGCAAAGATCCAAACACCGCGTTCTTTTAACTCAGTGATTGTTTGAGAAAGGTTCGTTACGCGAATCACCGGGACATGTTCAATCGCTCCGGTTGATGTTTTTGCAACGACCCCAGTTAGTCCTACGGCGCGGCGTTTTGGAATAATAATTCCATGAACACCAACGGCATCAGCCGTTCTAATAATTGACCCTAAGTTATGCGGGTCTTCTATCCCATCTAAAATGAGAAAGAAAGGCGGGACTCCTTGGGAATCAGCTAAGTCAAACGCATCATTCAATGTAGAATATTCAAATGGTGGTACAGTAGCAACAACACCTTGGTGATTTGCATTATCTGTCATATCATCGAGTTTCGATTTTGGAACCTCTTGGAATACAATGCCTTGTTGCTTCACTAGATTCAATATATCAGTAATTGCTGGACCTGAAATCCCCTTTTGTAGAAATAGTTTATTTATTTGTGATTTTGACTCCAATAAATTGATTATAACGTGTTTTCCGTACTGAAATTCGGAATCCTGCGATATTTCTTCGTTATTCTTTGATTTTTTGGGGTCGTTATTTTTTCTATTTGGCTTCGCAGACATATTATCCCTCCTGGTTCTCATCGATATAATCAACGGCTGCCTGTAGAAGTTCTTGCAGGCGATCAAATTTGCGGCTCATATGTAACCAACCAACGAGTGACTCAAAGCCAGTCGCTTGGCGGTAATCTCCGATCGATGCATTTTTAGCTTTTGTATTGGCTTTATTATTTCGACCGCGTTTGTACATCGTAATCTCTTCTTGAGTTAAGTAGTCATCAAAAGATAGCCAATGGTGCATCACACTTGCTTGTCCGCGTGCTTCAACGTATTTTACAGCTGCTTTATGTAATTTATTGGGGCTTGTTTCGCCTTTACTTAAGACATAATCACGGACAAAGACTTCGTAAACAGCGTCTCCAATATAGGCTAAGGCTGCACCGTTGAGTAAGTTTGCTTTTTCATTCATATTAATTCTCTCGTTTCCATTGTGTTCCGTGTGGCGTATCGTCTAGTAGTATTCCTTGGGCTTTTAACTCATCGCGAATTTCATCGGCACGTTGGAAATTACGATCAGCGCGTGCTTGGTTACGTTCATCGATTAAAGCTTGGATTGTCTCGTCAACTAAGTCTTCTTTCTCAAGGACTAAGCCGAAAATACTTAATAATTCATTTAATTTTTGTTTCATTTCAATTAAAACAGCTTTTTCAACTGTTTCTTCTTCAAGATAGTGATTCATCACTTTAACCAGTTCAAACACTGCTGTCATACCATTTGCTGCATTGAAATCGTCATCCATGGCGACTTTAAACGATGTTTCGATCTCATTTACCCGGTCTAACCAGCCAGAATCTTGCACTTCGGTTGTCTCTTCCGTTTGGTCAATACGGTAATTTGTACGGCGTAATACTTCTCTTAAACGAGCAATATTATTTCGCGCATCCTCTAAAGCCGCATCATCATATTTCAACGGACGACGGTAGTGAACTGTTCCTAGAAGATAGCGGACAACCATTGGATCAACCGCCTCAATTAAATCTCTCAATAGAACAAAGTTCCCTAAAGATTTACTCATCTTCTCTTCATCTTGTCCAAACGTCACGAACCCATTATGTAACCAGTAATTTGCAAAAGTCTGGTCATAATGACTTTCTGATTGCGCAATTTCGTTCTCATGATGAGGGAACTCTAAGTCTTGCCCGCCTGCATGAATGTCTAATGTATGGCCTAAATGTTTCGTTGCCATCACTGAACATTCAATATGCCAACCCGGACGTCCTTCTCCCCATGGAGATGCCCAACTAATCTCACCGTCTTTAGCCTTTTTCCATAAAGCAAAATCAATTGGATTCTCTTTACGTGCAAGTTCTTCATCATTTGTACGCTCACTTGCCCCAACACGCAATTCATCTAAAGACATATGAGACAGTTCACCGTATTTTTCAAAGGAGTCTGTTCTAAAATACACATCCCCATCTGCTTCATACGCGTGACCTTTTTCAATTAAACGCTCATTAAATGCCACAATATCTTCAATATGATCCATGACGCGTGGATATTTATTCGCAGGTTTAATATTCAAAGCACCTGTATCTTCCATAAATGCTTCAATATATTTAGCTGCCACCTCTTTAGGCGTTAATCCTTCTTCTTTAGCTGCTTTAATAATCTTATCATCAACGTCGGTAAAATTTGATACATAGTTAACAGTAAATCCACGGTACTCTAAATAGCGACGAATGGTATCGAATGCCACACTACTTCTAGCGTTCCCAATATGAATATAATTATATACAGTGGGTCCACAAACATAAAAAGTCACTTCATTCTCTTTTTGTGGTGTAAAAAATTCTTTTTGTCTAGTTAATGTATTATATAATTGGATACTCATTGTTATTGACTCCTTTATTTAATGTATTCATATCTTATCATAATTACCGCCGTTTACCTATGGAGAGAATAGGTAAGATTCTTCTATTCATTATTCCAATATAAAGAAAAACCACCACCTAAACGCCTGCGCTAAGTGATGGTTTAATGATTATTAGTTATACCTATTCATTTGGAACTAAAGCAAAAGCACGAACACTAAACCCTGGTGACCCAACAATATTCACTGGTGCGACAATAATTACAGCTCCTTGAGTGGGTAATTGCTCTAGATTCTTCATCACTTCGACTTGATATTTATCTAAAGCTAACCAGTAATACTCAGCAGCAAGGGACCCCGTGCGAGTGTAATCGACACCACTATCCGTATCTAATGTCTCATGTCCAATGGCATTCACTTGACGCTCCTTATGTAAATATTCTAATGCCTCGACTGACCAACCTGGCGTGTGACTCACACCTGACTCATCTTTATTATAAAAGGCATCGTGATCTTCCCAACGTCTAGACCATCCGCTTGAAAAAGCAACGAAACTTCCAGCTGGAATCTCTCCATTCTCTTCTTCATACGCTTGAATATCTGCCACACTGACTGTGAAATCAGAATTTACTTCCACTTTCTCTTCAAAATGCAGTACATACAACGGAAGAATTAACTCATCTAAAGTTAACTCGTCTAAAGTACGTTTACCCGTTGCGAAATGAATCGGTGCATCAATATGGGTACCGTATTGGCTCGGCAGTGTAAATTCTTTAGCATAAAATCCATCTAAATCAATGTTAAAGATGACTTTCTCTGTTAAAATTTCTAAAGCTGAAAACTTTGGAATCTTATCAGAAACTGGATGACTTAAATCAACTCGCTTAGCACTTAATAATAGTTGAGCGAAATCAGTTTGAGTCATATCTATCCCCACACTTCTTCAGCAACTGATTGAACTAAACGGATCTTATCCCATTGTTGTTCTTCTGTTAAGATATTGCCTTCTTCAGTTGAAGCAAAGCCACATTGTGGACTTAGACATAAGCGTTCTAACGGAACAAATTCCGCCGCTTCATGAATGCGTTTAATTAATGTTTCCCGATCTTCTAACTCACCATCTTTTGATGTTACTAAACCTAGAACAACGTATTTATCATCAGATACATATTCTAATGGTTCAAATCCGCCCGCACGATCCGTATCGTATTCTAAGAAGTATGCGTCGTAATTCCCTCGGTCAAATAAGGGTTGTGCAACTTCATTATAACCGCCTTCTGTTGCCCATTTTGAATGATAATTTCCTCGACATACATGGGTATTAATAACTAAATCTTCCGGTGCACCTTCTAAAGCTTTATTATTGGCAGTAATATAAAGTTCTTTTAATTTTTGACGAGTTTCTGCTTTTGCTCTTTCTTCTATATTATCTGAGTTTAACTGTAATTTAGTAGATACGCCTTCAGGGTTCTCTGACACAATCATCCCCCATGTACAGTCATCTAATTGGATTGTACGAGCTCCAGCGTCATATAAATCACGAATAACTTGTTGGTAAGCTTTTGCTACATCGTTAACTAATGCTTCTTCACTAGAATATACTGCTTGAGTGGCTTCAATGTTTTCTGGGCGATATAATTCAGCAAGTAATTGAGCTGGTGCTGGGAAAGTTTGTTTTGCTTCAATACCTTCGGACACATGATCACGAACAAACTTAAAATCCTCAACAAACGGATGATTTTCACCTGAAACTGGTCCTGATAATCGAGCTGTTTCGGCACGAGTATACTCACCGTGGAATTGATAACCACCGTCGTTAACTTTTTCAACCCCGTTTAAGCCCCAGAAGAAATCAAGATGCCACCAACTACGGCGAAACTCACCATCTGTCACTGCTTTAAGTCCAACTTCTTCTTGTTTTTTAATTAATTCAATAATGAATTTATCTTCAACGTCTTTTAACTCTGCTTGTGTAATTTTTCCTTCAGCAAACTTTGCTCTAGCTGCTTTTAACTCCTCTGGTCTTAAGTAACTTCCTACAACATCATAGCGAAATGGTGAACGTGTGCGTTTTGTAAAAGTAGTCAAGTGTGTTCCTCCTAATATTTTAAAATAATTTAATCAAAGAATTTATGGTAATAAAAAAATCCGTCCCTTTGTTATAAAAACAAAGGGACGGATTATCCGTGTTACCACCCTAATTTACAATCGTTTTACAACGATTGCCTCAACAATGCCAGATAAACTAACTCTATCTGAGATTCGGCAATATAACGGTTGCACCCGTCTAGATAGCGTTAACCATGCTAGCCACTTAGAGCTCATCTTCCTTACCTTTAACTAGACCCTTTCTCACCAACCGGGCTCTCTTTACATGTCTTCAGTAAGTACTCTTCTCTTCGATGTGTTTCTTTAAATATTGATTAATATTTGATTATAATTTAACTCTTAAATAAGAAGAAGTCAAGTGAAATCTTTCCGTTATCTCATATTTTTTATAAAAGTTTTGTAAAACACATCTTTTCACTTCATCAGTGAATTCATTGATGCCATGAGAACCTCTACAGATTTTTTGAAAACTTTTTATAAAAGAGCTTACGATTCGACTACCTATTGATTCTGTAACTCAATTCGTTCGTACAGAATCTAATGCGGTAGTTCGTCCTTTGCATGGCACATGAATTCTCTGATGTCGCTTCAACGTGCTGAATAGTAATCTAGAGAAATATATTATTTAAAATTATTATCACAGAGTGAGTTTATGAAAGTGAAAAGAGTGTGAGATACCGTAGTAACAAGACGACTGGACGCACTAGAAACCGTAGGAGCAGAGCCACGTAAGGATTCAGTAGTACAGCGAGGTGGAAGATATATCCCTTAACGAAAGTCGATGGGATTAGCTGAAGACGTTCCACTACGGTCACCGAACCCTTCTCACTGGAATATATGAAATAACTCCAAAACAAAAAGGACCCGACAGCGTCGGATCCTTGTATTAAAAATATGTTTAATTCATTTGAGTTTTCACTTGTTTAATGTGATCTAACGCTTTTTCTTTACCTAAAACTTCAATCACGCTTGGTAAGTCTGGACCATGCATTTGTCCGCTGACAGCGATACGAATAGGCATGAATAACTTGCGACCTTTAACGCCAGTTTCTTTTTGAATCTCTTTCATTAACGGTTTAATGTTTTCTGAAATAAATTCAGCTTCTGGTAAAGCTTCTAATTTCTCAGCCATTGCGTCGATAACAACAGAAGCTGTCTCTTGGCTTAGCTCTTCTTTTGAAGCTTCATCAATATGTAAATCATCATTGAAGAATAAACTTGATAAATCAACGATTTGTGCACCGTATGACATTTCGTCGTGATATAAGCTTACTAATTTACGCGCCCATTCAATTTCTTTCTTATCAGGTTCACCGTCAATCAAACCAGCCTCTTGTAAATGAGGTAATGATAAATCAACAATCTCATCTAAGCTTGCAGCTTTAACGTAAGTATTGTTAATCCAATCTAATTTCTTCGCGTCAAACGCGGCTGGAGAGGTTGATAAACGATCAACATCAAAGATTTTGATAAATTCTTCTTTAGAGAAGATTTCATCTTCACCTTTTGGTGACCAACCTAATAACGTAATAAAGTTAAACATTGCTTCTGGTAAGTAACCTAAACGACGGTACTGTTCGATGAATTGTAAAATTCCACCGTCACGTTTACTTAATTTTTTGTTCGTTTCACTGTTAACAATTAATGTCATGTGACCGAACTTTGGATATTCCCAACCAAACGCATCATAAATCATCATTTGTTTTGGAGTATTTGCAATATGGTCGTCACCACGTAAAACGTGAGAAATTTCCATAAAGTGGTCATCCACAGCAACAGCAAAGTTATAAGTAGGCATACCATCTTTCTTTTGAATAACCCAGTCACCTGAGATATTTTTTGATTCAAAGCTTACTTTCCCTTTAACCATATCTTCAAATTCATAGACTTCGTCTGCAGGAACACGGAAGCGAATCGCTGGAACACGTCCTTGCGCTTCATATGCGTCGCGCTCCTCTTGAGTTAAATTAGAGTGTTGTCCGCCATAGTGTGGCATTTCTCCGCGTGCACGTTGTGCTTCACGCTCAGCTTCTAACTCTTCTTCAGTCATATAACATTTATATGCTTTATCTTCTTCGATTAATTGATCGATTAATGGTTGGTAAATGCTTAGTCGTTCAGATTGACGGTATGGACCATATTCACCCGGGTTTAATGGGGATTCATCCCAATCAATACCTAACCAGCTTAAGTTATCTAACTGGCTTGCTTCACCATAATCTAAGTTACGGCGAGTATCTGTATCTTCCGTTCTAATTATAAAGTCTCCCCCGTTATGGCGAGCAAATAAATAATTGAATAACGCTGTACGCGCATTCCCAATATGTAATTCTCCTGTTGGACTTGGTGCATATCTTACACGAATTTTAGAACTCATTCGATTCAAACTCCTTTTATCTTTAATTTAATTTTATTTACTTTCAATTCTACCACTTGAATGTGTAGGTTTTGCAAAAATCATACGCCCTGCTGCTGTTTGAATGGTACTTGTGACTACAACAGAAATACGTTCATTCATAAAGTGCTGTCCTTCTTCGACAACAATCATTGTACCATCTTCTAAGTAGGCTACCCCTTGTTTACGTTCAGTACCCGCTTTAATCACTAATACTTCCAGTTCCTCGCCAGGGATTAATACAGGTTTAACTGCATTCGCTAATTCATTGATATTAAATATTGGAATTGCTTGGAATTCAGCCACTTTATTTAAGTTGAAATCATTCGTCACAATCGCTGCATCAATTAATTTAGCTAAGCGAACAAGTTTACTATCGACTTCATCAATATCTTCGAAGTCACCCTCATAAAATTCAATCGGTACTACTTCATTTTTCTGCAATTCATTCAATATGTCAAGTCCGCGACGTCCTTTGGCACGTTTTAATGAATCAGCAGAGTCGGCAATATATTGTAACTCTTGAAGAACAAAGTTTGGTATCACTAACACACCTTCTAAGAAGTTTGTGTGAACGATATCCGCAATCCGCCCATCAATAATAACACTCGTATCGAGTAATTTATACTTTCTAAACGTCTCATCTGCCTTACGTTCTAACACTTGATTGTCTGAACTTTCCTCTTTTTCGCCTACTGGCTTGCTAAACTGTCCAATGAAATTCTGCCACTCTTCTTTACGACTAGTTGCTGTATTATAACCTACTAAGGCAAGTGTCACTGATAATACGACAGGTAAAACTTCTGAAACAAAAGGAATATTTAATGATGCAAAAGGCAAAGCAATTAAATACCCTAAGATTAAACCGATTAAAATCCCAATTAATCCTAAGACTAGATTTGAAATTGATAATTGATTAATTTTTTCCATAAGTCGTTTCACTGATTTCTCTATTAATGGGGCTGTCAATGTACCCAATAGAATGAATAATAGGCCAAAAATAATAGCATTAATATAAGGATTACTTAAGTAACTTAAACGAATATTTAAATTTGCCCACAAATGCGGACCAACAGATACCCCAAAACTTAATCCAATAATAATGGATAAAAATATAATAATTCTCTTATACATTATGTCACCTCCTAAACATATTTTGACTCTTAATAATCTTACTTTCACGTAGCTAGCGTGGAAATACTTTTCTTACAGCTTCTTGAATGGTTTTGACAGGAACAATTTCAATGTCAAAAACATCTTTTAAATCTTGGTAATTATTCTTTGGAATAAAGACCCGTTTAAAACCTAATTTAGCCGTCTCTTTTAGACGTTCTTCGATTTGACTCACGCGGCGGATTTCTCCAGTCAAGCCAATCTCACCAATATAACAATCATCCACTTGTGTGGGCTTATTCCAATAGCTTGAAGCGATACTCATCGCAATCGCTAAATCAATCGCGGGCTCGTCTAATTTTATACCACCTGTAATCTTAAAGAAGGCGTCTTGGTTTTGAACTAAGAGACTACAATGCTTCTCCATCACTGCAAGTAACAGTGATATACGTTGATAATCAATCCCACTCGCTGTTCGCTTAGCAGTCCCATAGACAGTCGGTGTCATGAGCGATTGAACTTCAGCTAAGATGGTCCGCGTCCCCTCTAAGGCCGCAACTACCGTTGATCCTGTTGCTCCAGGAATTCGTTCTTCCAAGAAGAGTTGTGACGGATTACCGACTTCTTTCAATCCAACGTCTAACATTTCAAACACACCGAGTTCATTTGTTGATCCGAAACGGTTTTTTACTGCTCTAAGGACTCTAAAGCGGTTATGCTTCTCACCTTCAAAGTATAAGACCGTATCTACCATATGTTCTAACATACGAGGTCCAGCAATATTGCCTTCTTTAGTTACATGACCGACAATAAAAATTGCGATTCGGTTTGACTTAGCAATACGCATTAGAATTGCGGTCGCTTCACGGACTTGTGACACAGAGCCAGCAACTCCTGTATGATCAGGTATCGACATTGTCTGAATAGAGTCAATCACGACCATGTCTGGTTCTAAACGTTGGATTTCACGGGCAATTAAAGCTAAATTCGTATCAGCTAACAAGTAGAAATTATCGTTATTTAATTCTAAACGTTCTGCACGTATCTTAATTTGAGAAAAACTTTCCTCACCTGTAACATACAAAATCTTTTGCTTTTGAGCGAGTTGCATCGCAACTTGTAAAAGAAGTGTTGATTTACCAATTCCTGGATCTCCACCAATTAATACGAGTGAACCCTCAACAACCCCGCCACCGAGGACTCGGTCAAACTCTTGAAAGTCAGTACTCATTCGATCTTCTTGAGTATATTCAATTTCGTCTAATTTTAAAGCGCTACCTTCTTGGCGTTGCTTCGATGTTTGGACATTTATTTGGTCTTTACCCTCTGCAGCAACAATATCAGCTGGTTTTTCTTCCATCTGATTCCATGCACCACAACTTGGACACTTACCTAGCCATTTAGGAGATTCATAACCACAAGCTAAACATTCATACATTAATTTCTTTTTAGCCACGATGATCCTCCTTTTATTTATTCAGTGTCTGAAGAACCAAACCCACCTGTACGTTGAGTTAAGCCACCTTCATCGCCATCTGTTTTTAAAAACTTCGTAAAGATTCCTTGAGCAATACGATCACCTTTTTTAATCGTGAAATCTAATAAACCATAGTTAATGAGTTGAACATAAATATGTCCTTCGTTCTTCTCATTATTATAATAGTCTTGATCAATGATTCCGATACTATTCGGCAAGCTTAAAAAGCGTTTAAGAGGATTGCTTGAACGGTTCACAATTTGTAAGTACTCATCCTCTTGCATATACGATTTAAGTCCTGTCGGCACTAGTGTTGATTTCAAAAGAGTTGAATTTTCCTCAGTCTCAGTTGGCTTCGTTGGTGCAATGTTAAAGATTTTTCTGAATTCGTCAGCAAAATAACCGAGTAATTGCTTCACCATACTTGGAATCACAATTGTCTCGGCTGATTCGATATCATATCCTGCCGCATGCGTGGTTGAGCGTTGTGGGATTTGAATATCTTTATCATAATACGCTTTGACTACTTCAAAGCCACGTAATTTTTCTTCTGTCATGGTCATCCTCTTTCTATCAGTTTCTTATATTCTATTCTAACAAATTTCAGCCCTTAAATGGAGACTAAGCATTTCTTTTTCTATGATTAATTTATGAATGTCTCTCTATAAAGTATTATAATATGTTAAACCATTTATGAACTTCATTATATCTGGATTAGAGTGAAGTTTACTCATTCAAATAAAAACCAAAAACCCGCTTGTATGTTAGATGTAGCTGGTACAAATTATACGCTAATCTGTCTAACAAACATACAGGGTTTTGGTTTTTATATTGTCTTTTAAATTGGTAAATTTTATTTATTTAAATGTTCTTCAATATCTCGCGGTGCCCAAACTGAAATGGAGCCACCATTTACTGGGAACGTTCCCCAGCCGTCTTCTTCAATGGTTACTTCACCATCATGATGGCCTAAGTAATCCACAAACACTTCACCTGGCTTGGCAGTCGACACTTGCATACGTTTCTCTCCACCGCTATTATTACTAATAACTGTAGCTAAACCATCTGGGAAAGTTTCATTCCCTTGACGAGTCCAGCCGACAACATACGCATCATCAAAGTAATCATATTGATCACCGTACGCAAACGTTCGGCGAATAAATAATAACTTATCAATGATTTCTTGAAAACTTGTTTGACCAAACTCACCTTCGACACCGTAATAATCTCCATAGAAGACCGTAGGTAAGCCAGATTCACTTAGGAGTATAATACCATAAGCAAGCGGTTTAAACCAATCTTCTACAAAGCTTTCTAATGACTGCCCATGTTGCGTATCATGATTCTCAACAAAGGTTACTGCATACCACGGATTTTCTTTCATCAGCGTTCCATCAAAGATTTGGCTTAAATCATAGGCCTCCCCTTGTTTACTTGCATCAAAGAAGTTCATATGAAGTTTAACATCTACTAAATCAAAGCCATATTCAATATCTTCTAAATAGCCTACTTTTGAGTCATAGTCGGCTACCCAATACTCACCAAATACATAGAAGTTTTCTGCCCCCATTGCATCCGTTAAAATAGATACTAAATCTGCCACAACTTTTCTGTCGATATGCTTAATCGCATCCAATCTGAACCCAGATATACCAGTGGTTTCAATGAACCAACTCGCCCAATCTTTAACATTTTGAATGACTTCAGGGTGATCAAAATCAATGTCAGAAAACATTAAAAAGTCGAAATTCCCTTTTTCGCCATCAACATTTTCATTGTCGGCCCAACCTTTATTCTCACCTTGGATTTGGAAGATTCCTGTCTCGTCATTACGCGCATCATAATCGAGCCCTGAGAAATGATACCAATGCCATTCAAAATCATTGTATTTTTTATTACGTCCTGGGAAATTAAAATGCGTGTAGCCTTCAATTTCATAAGGTTCAGAAATCGGTTGTTGGCGATTTTCTGGATCCATTTTCATTACAGTAAAGGTCTCTTTTTTATCTCCATTTGCCTTATGGTTCAAGACGATATCTGCAATTGGCTTAATGCCGTTCTCTTTCAACGCATTAATAGCATCTAAATATTCATCTTTTGTTCCGTATTTAGTTCTAACACTTCCGTTTTGGTCAAATTCACCTAAATCAAAAATATCATAGACACCATAACCTGGATCATTTGTCCCTGTTGCTTTAAAGGCTGGTGGCATCCAAACCGACGTAATCCCAATTGAAGCTAAGTGTTTTGCGTCATCTTTTAAACGTTGCCAATGTTTTCCGTCATCTGGCAAGTACCATTCGAAATACTGCATTAATACACTGTTTAAATTATTCATTGTATACCTCGCTTCTTTTAAGTTGATATTGAAATTATATTTATTTTACCATAATATTCCAAAAGCAAACATTAATAGGCATTATTGAAAGTAATTTACCTTTCTTTGGTATAATCAATTAAAGGAGCAGTGATGTATGATGATTACAGAAAATGATAAAAAATATTTAAATCGTTGTGTTGAATTAGCGCAATTAGCCTTAGAAAAAGGCGATGAACCGTTCGGTTCGGTCCTTATTTCTGAAGATGGGGAAACTTTATTTGAAGATTATAATCATGTCTCGGGCGGCGACCATACACAACATCCCGAATTTGCGATTGCGCGCTGGGCTGCGCAAAATATGAAACCAGAAGAAAGAGCAAAAGCAACTGTCTATACTTCGGGTGAGCATTGTCCAATGTGTTCAGCTGCCCATGCTTGGGTTGGTTTGGACCGGATTGTCTATGCAAGTTCTTCGAAGCAACTAGCAACCTGGCTAGAAGAACTTAATGTGGACCCATCGCCTGTTTATAACCTACCGATTGAAGAAGTCATCCGCGACGCAAATGTTGATGGCCCTGATCCAGACTTAGCTGAAGCTGTTCGTCAATTGCATATTCAACTTCATTCCCAATAACCTATTCACGAAACCCTTTTCATTGAGTTTGAAACTTAATTCCGTTATCGTGTTGATAAGAGGAGTGATAGTTATGAATTACAAACGCTTTGATCAAACCATCGTTTTACGTTTAGACCGCGGAGAAAAGGTAAAAGAATCCATTCAAGCGGTTTGTGAAAAAGAAAATGTAACGCTCGCAACAGTGAATGGTATCGGAGGCTTAGATAGTGCTTCGATTGGCATTTATAATTTTGACACTTCGGATTATAAGATTAATGAATTTAATGAGTTTTTAGAGTTAACTTCCTTGTTAGGTAACGTCACTCAAATGGATGGCGAATATTATGGGCATTTCCATGCAATTGTGGGTAATAGTAAAGGCGATGCTTTTGCTGGAGATTTAGATGAAGCCGTTATTGGCGCTGCAGGCGAAATCTTTATCCATATTATTAACGGCACCGTTGAACGTTCCGTTGATGACGAAACGGGTCTAAACGTATTAAACTTTGATAAATAAACAAAATAGCAAGGCTGCTTCTTTTGAGCGTGTAGTGAACCCCAAAAGTTGGAGTTTATTCAATTAAATATTAAGCAGACAATTGAGTGTCTTGTTTTCGGTATTCAACCGGAGATAAGCCACTCAATTTTTGTTTAATGCGATCATGGTTATAGTAATAAATGTAGTCTTCCATTCGTTGTTTTAGCTCAGTATAGGTGCCTGGCTAGATATTTAATAATTACTGAAGTTAATAGATACTCAAAAACCCGCTAGCAGAAATTTGCTGGCGGGTTTCTTCATTACACTTAATTAAATTCAACTGCTACTCCAAAGTGATCGCTCACGACGGGTTCTTTTTTGCCATCAAAAACAACTCGGTAATTTTTAACTTCTCCCGGGTAATCCGTAAAGATATAATCGATTCTTTTTTCATCCGTATGGCCTTCCCATCCGTCAATAGCACTCAAAACGGTTGCAGATCCAATCTTTTCTTCTGCCTGAACATAGGCATCTTTTAATTGAGGAGCCGTCGTTTTTATATAGTCATAACCTTCATCTCTAAGCCTCGCCTCGTTATTAAAATCACCCATAAAAAGATGAATCTTCTGACTCTCTTTTTCAATATGAGGAAGCGTATTATCCCATTCATACTTGAATAAATGATCACCTGATGGATCTAACCACCAAGAGTAGTGGCATGAAAAGACTACCCATTCTTTACCTTCAAGGCTTACATTACCTTTTAGAACTCTTCTGGTGTAGTGATTCGCATAATCCGATATTTCAGATAGTAAGAAACTTTCTGGACTGAAAGGTGTTTTGGATAAAATAGCCACACCTTCATCGTACACATCATAGCCAATATGATTGGCTGTCCAACTCCAATAGTAATGAAGTCCACGCTCTTTTAGCAACTGAACGATGAGATATGCAAAGTTATCTTCCTTTATAGCAACAGGATACATTTCTCCAGAAGCTTGGATAAATAAATCGTCCACAATTTCTTTCGCTTCCATCGTTTGATTAATTTCCTGAAGAGCGATAATTTGAAAATCTTCTTTGGCAATATAATCAACGATTTGTCTTAATTTTAATTCTGGATCCTCTTCCATCCATGAATGCGTATTCAGTGTTAAAACGTTCAATTTATTTCTCCATTCTAACCAATGTTTCTATCATTCACTCGACCAATCTCTGTATCTTCGGAGATATCATTCGTTTGAATGAACTCAAAGTCTTGATTTTCTGTCAAGTTCGTAAAAACAACCATGATAGTGGTATCTTTTTCTGCTTTTTTAATCGAAGCCAAGTCCATTTCAGCTATTTTATCTCCTGCAATGACTCCTTGACCTTCTTCAACAAAGATTTCAAAACCTTCACCTTCTAATTCAACTGTATCTATTCCTAAATGAATAAGTACTTCAATTCCACTTGCTGTTTCAATACCAATTGCATGTTTGGTTGGGAAGACATTTTGAATTGTACCATCTACTGGAGAGACGACTGTATTTGATGAAGGGTTCACTGCATAGCCGTCACCCATCATTTTCTGAGCAAATACTTCATCATTTACTTCAGTAATCGGAAGCACGTCACCTTTTGCTACAGGGAAAATTGCTGTTGCGAGTCCTTTTGAATCTGTAGCCACTACTTCCTTTTCATCCATTTCAGGTGTTTCATCAAGTTTAGATTCTGGAATAGGTGCATTAGAGCTCAATACATCCATAATATCAGATTTTAAGACATCTGCTTTCGGTCCATAAACTGCTTGAACTCCTTTATTTTTCTTCACAAGCCCCATTGCGCCTGCTTTTTTCCAAGCGTTTTCGTCTCCAACAGAATCAATATCATTAACAGAAACACGTAAGCGAGTCATACAAGCATCTACATCTGTAATGTTTTCTTTACCACCTAATAAGTGAATAATATCATACACTTGTTGTGTAGCATCTACAGGCTCTCCATTTTCAGATGCTACTTCTCCACCTTCGTAATTTCCATTACGTCCTGGTGTTGCATAATTGAATTTCTTAATTAAGAAGTTTGCAATAAAGTAAGTCAATATTCCGAATAGAAGGGTTACCCAAACAAAGTTAATTAAATCCATACCTAGTCCCGCACGAATCGCTAATGGCGTACGTGTAAGCAATTCAATGTTACCAAACGAGTGAACACGTAAGTTTACGATATCAGCCATCGCAAATGCTGCTCCTTGGATTACCGCATAAACGATATACAAAGGCATAGCTGCGAACATAAACATAAACTCAAGTGGTTCTGTAACACCTGTTAAAAATACAGCTAAAGCAGCTGATACATACATTGATTTATGTGTTTTTAGTTTGTCTTTATCGACATTTTTATACATGGCATAAGATAGACCCATTAAGATACCTGATGATCCAATCATTTGTCCGACTTTAAAACGAGCAGGGACTACATTATTAAATAATGCTTGATAAGTTGCTGTATCACCAGCAGCATCTAAGTTAATTAAATCTCTTACCCATGCTAACCATAGCGGGTCTTGACCGAATACCATAGTACCCTGCTGTGCACCACTTAATACTTCATAGGTTCCTCCAAGAGGTGTGTAGTTAATTGGAATAGTTAACATGTGGTGTAAACCAAATGGTAATAATAGACGCTCTAATGTACCAAATAAGAATGGAGCTAAGACTGGAGCTGAGTCTTGTGATCCAGCAATCCATACACCGAAACTATTAATACCACTTTGAATAAATGGCCAAACAATCGCTAATACAATTGAAGCAATTAAAGACCATAAGATAACAACAAATGGTACAAATCGTTTTCCGTTAAAGAAGGATAAGGCATCGGGTAGTTTTCTAAAATTATAATATTTATTGTAAGCAACCGCTCCCATAAATCCCGCAATAATACCGACGAAAACCCCCATATTTAAAGCTGGTGCCTCTAAAATACTAACAAAATAACCATCAATTGGTATTTCTGCTCCAAATAATGTTTGTGTTACTGCATTTGGGTCAGCTAACATTTCACTGGTTACGCCAAAAATCGCTCCTGTAATTCGGTTAATTAGAATAAAACTGATCCCGGCAGCAAAGGCACCCCCAGCTCTATCTTTTGCCCAACTTCCACCGATTGCTAATGCAAATAAGATATGTAAATTTCCAATAATTGCCCAACCAATATTCTCAATCACACTACCAATCGAAATCAAAGCTTGCATATCTGGATTAATTAGAGGAAGTGATCCACCAATACTAATCATTAATCCTGCAGCTGGCATAACAGCAATAACGCCCATTAAGGCTTTCCCGAATTTTTGCCAAAATTCAAAATTAAATATTTTTTTCATCTTTCTTCTCCTTGTCTTCTTTTATTTTTTATATTCGCCGATTGTAAAATTAAGCTAGACAACTAAAACAGCCATTTGTGGTACACTCAACTTGTAATTCCGACCAAAGAATACAAAGGAGTGACCACAAATGACCTACACCCATCTTACCACGGATGAAC
>NZ_JBGQQZ010000049.1:0-19194 GCF_045528575.1 Ruoffia sp. FAM 24228 | reverse complement strand
ATTTGAGAGAAAACTTACCTAAGGAAGCTTTAAAGTCCTTTACCTCAGATCGAGGAAAAGAATTTGCTTGTTATCCTGAGGTCGAAGCAGCAGGGATTGATTTTTATTTTGCCGATGCTTATAGTGCCTGGCAAAGAGGGACCAATGAGAACTCTAACGGTTTACTGCGTGAGTTTTTTCCTAAGAAAACAGACCTCGCTAGAGTGATTTCCCAAGAACTCAACCAAGCTTTGTGGTTAATGAATAATCGTCCTAGGAAATGCTTAGATTACCAAACACCTTTGGAAGTATTTTTACACGAACTCTTATTAATTGAGTAAATAAAAAATTGTCGCAATAATTATTGCAATTCAACATTTAAATATAGATATGCTAACTATTTTAAATAAATGTAATAAACTAGCTTGCATAATACGAAAGTATATAGTAATATAGTCCGTGGTGTAAAACCAAAAACACACGAATAATGATAATTTAACGGGTGCTCTCCTCGGAGAGACGTTTTGTTAGTAGAGTTATTCGGAGGAAAACAAAACCAAAGGAGAATGATAATTATGGCAGTTATTTCAATGAAACAATTGTTAGAAGCTGGTGTGCATTTCGGACACCAAACACGTCGCTGGAACCCAAAAATGAAACCTTACATCTTTACGGAGCGTAACGGTATTTATATTATTGACTTACAAAAAACAGTTAAGTTAGTTGATAAAGCGTATAACTTTATGCGTGACGAAGCAGCTAATGGAGCGGTTGTATTATTTGTAGGTACTAAAAAACAAGCACAAGGTGCAATCGACGAGCAAGCAAAACGTGCTGGTCAATACTACATTAACCACCGTTGGTTAGGTGGATTATTAACTAACTGGGAAACAATCCAACAAAGTATCCGTCGTCTAAAATCTATTGAAAAAATGGAAGAAGATGGAACATTTGATGTATTACCTAAAAAAGAAGTATTACAATTACGTAAAGAATTAGATCGTTTAGAGCAAAACCTTGGTGGTATTAAAGATATGCCTCGTATTCCAGATGTAATCTTTATCGTTGACCCACGCAAAGAACACATTGCAATCCAAGAAGCTAAAAAATTAAATATTCCATTAGTTGGAATGGTTGATACAAACTGTGATCCAGATGAAATTGACTATGTTATTCCATCAAATGACGATGCTATTCGTGCGATTAAATTAATCACATCTGCAATGGCTGACGCAGTTCTTGAAGGAAACCAAGGACATAGTGAAGATGATTCAGAAGAAAAATCTGACAAAGAATTTTTCGATAACTTATTTGATTCTGAAGAAGAAGCTACTACAGCGGATTCAACAGAAGCTTAATAATTAGATTATTCACAGCTGTCTTAATTCAGGACGTTACACAGGTCTAAAAACCTTGCCCTGTGTTAGGACAGTTTTTTATTTTGACTTTAAAATATCAAGGAGGATTTGAGTTTAATGGCTAAAATTAGTGCAAAACAAGTTAAAGAACTACGCGAACTGACTGGTGTAGGTATGATGGACGCGAAAAAAGCGTTGGTTGAAGTTGACGGAGATATGGATAAAGCGATTGACTTTTTAAGAGAAAAAGGTTTATCTAAAGCTGCTAAAAAAGCAAGTCGTATCGCTGCAGAAGGTTTAGCTGCAACAAGTATCAACGGAAACACAGCTGCAATTATCGAAGTTAATTCAGAAACTGACTTTGTTTCTAAAAACGAAGAATTCGTAAATATTGTTAACACAATTGCTGATGCAGTTGCTGCTAACAAACCAGCTACTATGGAAGAAGCTAACGCTATCGAAGTTGATGGCAAAACAATTGCTGACATCGTCTTAGAAGCTACTAATAAAATCGGTGAGAAAATTTCTTTCCGTCGTTTCGCTATCTTAGAAAAAACAGATAACGATACTTTTGGTGAGTACATCCATGGTGGTGGACAAATCGCTGTTATCACATTAATCGAAGGATTATCTGATGAAGATGTAGCGAAAGATGTTTCAATGCACGTTGCTGCAATCCAACCTAAATACGTTAACCGTGACGAAGTTCCTGCTGAAGAATTAGAACACGAGAAAAAAGTTCAAACAGAAATCGCATTAAACGAAGGTAAACCAGCTAATATCGTTGAAAAAATGATTGATGGCCGTATGAACAAATTCTTAGCTGAAATTAGCTTAAACGAACAACCATTTGTTAAAGATAACGATCAAACAGTTGGTAAATTCGTAGGTGATAAAGGTGGAACGATCAAACAATTCATTCGTTTCACTGTTGGTGAAGGAATCGAAAAACGCCAAGACAACTTTGCTGACGAAGTTGCTGCTCAAATGAAAAAAGATTAATTTTATACCCTTAGCCCCAGTTTCCTGGGGCTATTTTTAAAGATACGATTACGAATAAGAAAGGCAGTATGATATGACTAAAGAAACAACAAAATACAAACGTGTAATTTTAAAGCTTAGTGGAGAGGCAATTGCTGGAAATCAAGGCTTTGGAATCCATCCCGATACAATTAAAGAAATGGTAGAAGAACTTAAGGACATTCATGACTTAGGTGTTGAAATAGCCATTGTTGTAGGTGGAGGGAATATCTGGCGTGGTACAATCGGTGAAGAAATGGGAATGGAACGTTCTCAAGCTGATTACATGGGCATGCTAGCAACAGTAATGAATGCCTTAGCATTACAAGATGTATTAGAAAATAGAGGCGTTCCAACACGTGTACAAACTTCAGTAGAGATGCGTCAAATCGCAGAGCCGTATATTCGTCGTCGTGCAATTCGTCATCTTGAAAAAGGCCGTGTAGTCATCTTTGCTGGTGGAACAGGGAATCCTTACTTTACAACTGATACAACAGCAGCATTACGTGCCGCTGAGATCAATGCGGATGTTATCCTTATGGCAAAAAATAATGTTGATGGTGTTTATGACTCTGATCCAAAAGAGAACAAAGCTGCCGTTAAGTATGATAACTTAACTCACCTTGATGTTATTTCAAAAGGCCTGAAAGTGATGGATTCTACTGCAAGTTCATTAAGTATGGATAATGACATACCTTTAGTTGTATTTAACTTAAATGAATCAGGGAATATTCGCCGTGTTATTCTTGGAGAAAATATCGGAACAACAGTTGAAGCAAAACTAAATAATCAATAGTACATATTTTAAAGGTTAATAGTTATTGACGATAGTTAGTGTTAAACATATCATATCTATCTGAATGTCTGATTTAATACTCATTATACATGAAATATGGTATAATGAGTTAAATTGAACTATAGAGTATTATTAGGAGGATTTTTTTATGACACCGAGTGAAATTTTATCTACAACTAAAGAAAGAATGAACAAATCCGTTGAGGCTTATCAACGCGAAATTGCTTCAATTCGTGCTGGACGAGCAAATGCAAGTATATTAGACCGTGTAAACGTAAATTATTATGGTGTTCCAACGCCATTGAATCAACTTGCGGGTATTTCAAGTCCAGAAGCAAGAATGTTAGTTATATCACCTTATGATAAATCTAGCTTAACTGATATTGAAAAAGCTATTTTACAAAGTGATATCGGTATTACACCATCAAATGATGGAGACGTGATTCGTTTAGTAATTCCAGCATTGACGAAAGAAAGACGTGCAGAATTAGCGAAAGTTGTCGGAAAAGAACAAGAAAATGCAAAAGTTTCTATCCGAAATATTCGTCGTGACGTTATTGATTCAGTTAAAAAGCTTGAAAAAGCAAAAGAATTAACTGAAGATGATGTAAAAGATTATGAATCAGATATCCAAAAAATTACTGATGACTCAACTAAAAAAATCGAAGAATTAACTAAAGCTAAAGAGGATGAGATTTTTAACGATTAATTGAATAATCGTCCTAATGATTGCTGTTGATTTGAATTCAAATTGAAAATACTTTTATCGGAAGGTTTTACTAACTTTTTAGATAAAAGTATTTTTTTGTTTTCATGATTATTATTCGTAATTTAGCATTATTTTGGTATAATACTAGGGATGATTATTTAAAAGGGAGTATTTTATGAATAATGAATTTGAAACAGTTCCCAAGCACATTGCAATTATAATGGATGGAAATGGACGCTGGGCTAAGAAAAGATTTTTACCACGCGTAGTTGGGCATCGAAAAGGTGTTCAAGCAATTAAAAAAATTACAATTAGAGCGAATGAACTTAATATAAAATTAATTACAATGTATGCTTTTTCAACAGAAAATTGGGGACGACCTAAAGATGAAGTGGACTTTCTGATGAAATTGCCGAAGGAATTCTTTAACGATTTTTTACCTGAATTAATTGAACATAATATTCGAATTGAAGTCATCGGTGACACAGATGCACTTCCTGAAGAAACTAAAGGAATCTTAAACTCAGCCATTGAGGATACTAAACATTGTACTGGAATGATATTAAACTTTGCATTGAATTATGGGGCACGACAGGAAATTACTAGTGCAGTGAAAAGTATTATAACTGAAATTCAAAAAGAAAATATTAATTTAAGTGATGTATCAGAAGAATTAATTAATAAACATTTAATGACGAGTCGTTATAATGAACTCAGTGATCCTGATTTAATTATTCGAACAAGTGGAGAAGAACGCTTAAGCAATTTCCTATTGTGGCAAGCTGCCTATAGTGAGTTTTACTTTACAGATGTCTTATGGCCTGATTTTAATGAGGGTGAACTTGACAAGGCTATTAATGCTTATAACGGCAGACAACGACGATTTGGAAAAGTTTAATAATTGTCTGTCGTCTTAAGTCTTAGGAGGAATAATTTTGATTGTAAGAATTAGAAGTGCCGTCATAGCACTTGCGCTTTATATCCCATTCTTATTAATAGGTGGCGGTTATTATGCATTTGCGATGTGGGTTATTGGAATTATAGGCTTATTTGAATTTGCAGAAATGCAGAAACTAAATATATTTAATCATATTGGTTTCTTTTCTGTCGTTGGTTTGACTTCTTTACTCATACCTCAAATGTATATGCCAGAAATTTTGAAACAGGGCAATCCAGAGTATTTATTTTACATTTGTAGTCTGATGTTGTTAGTATTTACTGTATTCAACCATCGAAAATTTAATTTTGCTCATGCGGCTATCATTGTGTTTGCCTGTATTTATATAGGTTATGGTTTTAGATTCTTAATACTATTTCGCGAGATGGGTCTAGAAACAATTCTTTACTTATTAGTTGTAGTATGGTCAACTGATTCCGGTGCGTACTTTGTCGGTAGGAAGTTAGGAAAAAGACCACTGGCTCCTGAAATCAGCCCGAATAAGACAGTTGAAGGAATGATTGGTGGGGTTTTAACCGCACTACTTGTTTCAAGTATATTTGTCGCTTTATTCCAACCAGCCTTAGGTGTAGTGAATCAAATATGGATGTTAACAATTATAGTGTCACTTTTTGGACAATTTGGTGATTTAGTTGAATCGGCATTTAAACGTTATTTTAACGTTAAAGATTCGGGTAAATTTTTACCGGGTCATGGTGGTATGTTAGACCGATTTGATAGTTTAATTTTCGCAAGTTTTATAATGATGTTTTGGATAAATTTATTTAGATAGGATGGTTACTATTGACGACTTTACTAGTATTTTTAGTCATATTTTCGATAATTGTAGTTATACATGAGTTTGGACACTATTTTTTCGCAAAGCGTGCAGGAATTTTAGTTAGAGAATTTGCGTTAGGGATGGGTCCTAAATTATTTTCTAAACAAGGGAAAGATGGAACAACATATACAGTCAGATTGTTACCACTTGGTGGTTACGTTCGTCTAGCTGGATTATATGAAGAAGATGAAATTCAAGCTGGAATGGAAGTAGGTTTAGAAATTAATGATAATGATCAAGTATCATTGATTAATTTATCGGATAACTTTTCAGTTGACGAGATGCCAGTCAGAGTTGACAATGTTGATTTAATTGATGAGATGATCATTGAAGCTGTTCCAGTTGGACAAACAGATATTGTAAAATACTCAGTGGCAAAAAAAGCAAACATAATTGAAGCGGATGGAACTAAATTACCAGTTGCACCACGTGAAATGCGCTATGAAAGTGCGAGTGTTTGGAATAAGATGATTACTAACTTTGCAGGACCAATGAATAACTTTATATTATCCATTATTGCTTTTACAATTGTTGCTTTTATGATTGGTATTCCTAATACAGATAGCGTCATTGGTGAAGTTGTTGATGGATCAGTAGCTCAAGAAGCTGGTTTAGTTGATGGCGATAGAGTAACTGAAGTCGATGGGCAATCTGTAAGTGAGTGGTCTGATTTAGTATTATTAATTCAAGAAAGACCAAACGAAGAATTACAAATGACTGTTGAACGTGAGAATGAAACGGTTGATACAGTTGTGAATGTTCAGGCTGTGACGGATGAACAATCTGGTAACGAAATTGGACAAATTGGAATTATTGCGGATAGAGAGTTTAGTTTTGGAAGTAGTATTACTTATGGTGTGACAGCGACTTGGGGAATTATCACTGGCGTATTAGGAGTTATCGGCAGTATGATTACGAGTGGCTTCAATATTAATAACTTTGGTGGCCCAGTAGCGATGGCTCAGATGACTGATCAAGTTGTTAGCCTTGGGCTACCAGTAATAGTGAACTTCTTAGCGATGCTTTCTGCTAATTTAGGAGTATTCAACTTACTACCCATACCAGCTTTAGACGGTGGTAAAATTGTTTTAAATGCGATTGAAGCAATTAGAGGGAAACCATTAAGTGAATCAAAAGAAGGAATCATTACAATTATTGGCGTGTTAATTATGGTAGTATTAATGGTTGCTGTAACATGGAATGATATTAACAGGGCATTTTTCCAATAAGTTTTAATTTGAGGATGTGGCATCATTATTGATGGTTGCATCCTTAATTTTATCGAAAGGAGTTATTATGGCTGATAAAAGAGAATTATTCGAATTACTTCTCGATCATATTCAATTAAATGATGAAGAAATCGTTGAAGAACTACAACATACTGAAATTAAAACTGTGAATATATTAGCACAGTCAAACCAATGGCATTTTACATTTATTTCGCCAAATCGAATTCATCCAAATGCATATCAAATTTTTCAACATCATATAATAAAAGCATTTGAGCATATTGGTAGAGTTGAGACTTGGTGGCTATTTGAAGAGGATTCTTTAGAATCTAATAACATACTTGAATATTGGTACGCTATTATGTCAGTAATAGCACAAGAAAAGCCTTTTATTCGGTCGATCTTGTCTCAAGCGAAGTATGAAATCGTTGGCGAATCATTAAGAATTGGATTAGCTAGTGATATTCAAATTAATATGTTAAAAGAAAAATACGAACGATTATTAATAGAGAAACTCGAACAAGTCCAAATTACTGACCTTAATTTAGAGTACTACGTTGACGAAGAGTTATTACAAGATGAGATTAACGCAGTTCGAGATCGTCAAAGTAATGAAGATGAACAGAGCTTATTAGAAGCTTTAGAAATTCAAGAAAAAAGACAAAAACAAGAGCGAACAGTTGTGCAATCAACCTCTGATGATATAGGGAAAGATATTCCTAATAAACCGGCTTTGCCAATGATTGAATTAGATGATAATCAATTTAAACAAATCATTGAAGGTTTTATATTTTCGCATGAAATTAAAGACTTGCGTAGTGGAAATCAGCTTTTAATTATGAATATTACTGACTACACGAGCTCAGTGACTGTTAAGCTGATGTCTGGCCGTCGCATCTCAAAAGAAGCATTGAATCAATTTAGTAAAGGTGAATGGATTCGACTAGAGGGAGATATGATCCCAGATAATTTCACTTCGGAATTATATTTTAGACCGAGAAGTGTTAGAAAAGTAACGGTCCCTGGCCGTGAAGATAAAGCACCGGCTGATGGTAAACGTGTTGAATTGCATGCTCATACAAATATGAGTCAATTAGATGCAACAAACTCAGCCACTGATATTGTTACTCAAGCAGCTAAATGGGGTCATAAAGCAGTTGCTATAACGGATCACGCTGTAGCACAATCTTTCCCAGATGCGTATTGGGCGGGTAAAAAACATGGAATAAAAGTAATCTACGGAATTGAAGCTTATGTCGTGAATGACGGTGAACCCATCGCATTTAACTTAAGAGATGAGGCTTTAGATGAAGCAACATATGTTGTATTTGACGTGGAGACGACTGGACTATCATCTGTCTATGATGACATCATAGAACTTGCAGGAGTGAAGATGAGAGAAGGCGAAATTATTGATACATTCGAAGCCTTTATTAATCCAAACAAACCTTTGTCAGCTTTCACTACTGAGTTAACAGGTATTACTGATGATATGGTTAAAGATGCTCCAACGGCTAAACCTGTTTTAGAACAATTCCAACAGTTTTGTGGTGATTCTATTCTAGTTGCGCATAACGCAACGTTTGATATTGGCTTCATTAATAAAGGCTATGAACGTGTTGGCTTACCACAAACTGACTTACCAGTGATTGATACATTAGAACTGTCTCGTTTAGTGAATCCAGATTATAAATCACACCGTTTGAATACTTTAGCTAAGCGATATAACGTTCAACTAGAACAGCATCACCGAGCAGTCTATGACTCCGAGACAACAGGGTACATCTTGATGAAGTTATTAGAACAAGCGAAGGATCAATTTGGTATCATCAATCATAACCAATTAAACGACCAAATAGGACAGGGTGAGAGTTTTAAACAATCAAGACCTTTCCATGCAACTATATTAGTTAAGAACCAAGACGGATTGAAAGCTTTATTTAAGCTGATATCCATGTCCAGTACAGAGTATTTCTACCGTGTACCTCGTATTCCAAGATCTGAATTGACCCAATATCGTGATGATTTATTAATTGGAACGGCGTGTTCAACAGGAGAAGTATTCACTGCCATGATGCAAAAAGGGTATGAAGAAGCAAGCGAACTTGTTGATTATTATGACTTTATCGAAGTGCAACCTCCATCAGTTTATGAACCACTCATCAAAGATGAATTGATTCGTAACGAAGCTGACTTAAAACATATTATCAGTGAAATGCTTCGTTTAGGTGATGAAAAGAACAAAACCGTTGTTGCGACTGGGAATGTCCATTACCTGGATGAAAAAGATGAAATTTACCGTGAAGTATTGAAGAAATCGATGAAAATCAACGCTAACAGAACTTTACATATGCCAAGAGTTCATTTCAGAACGACTGATGAGATGTTACAAGAATTTTCTTTCCTTGGTGCTGAAAAAGCCCAAGAAATCGTCGTTGAGAATACTCAAAAAATTGCAGATTCAATTGAAGAAGTTGCTGTGATTAAAGATGAATTATATCCACCTGTTATTGAAGGTGCTGAAGAAGAAATTACTCAAATGAGTTATGACAAAGCGCATGAAATGTACGGAAATCCTCTGCCTGATATCGTTGATAAGCGAATCAAAAAGGAATTGGACAGTATTATATCGAATGGGTTCGCGGTTATTTATTTAATCTCACAAAAATTAGTGCTTAAAAGTAATGATGATGGATATTTAGTTGGTTCTCGTGGATCAGTTGGATCAAGTTTAGTAGCCACCTTAACAGGAATTACTGAAGTGAATCCCTTAGCCGCACATTATTATTGTACAGAATGCCACTATAGTGAGTTTTTCACTAATGGTGAACATAAATCTGGTTACGACCTTCCACCAAAGGCTTGTCCTGATTGTGGAGCCGAATTGAAAAAAGATGGACAAGATATTCCGTTCGAAACTTTCCTTGGATTCTACGGAGACAAAGTTCCCGATATTGATTTGAACTTCTCAGGAGATTACCAAGCAAAAGCGCATGCGTATACTAAGGAGTTATTCGGTGAAGATTATGTCTTTCGTGCAGGAACAATAGGTACAGTTGCCAATAAAACTGCTCACGGTTACATTCGAGGATATCTAGAATCTTCAGGTGAGCATTTGCCTCAGGCTGAAAGAGAACGATTAGCCTATGGTATTGAAGGCGCTCGAAGAACAACAGGTCAACATCCGGGTGGTATTATTGTTATCCCTGACTTCATGGATGTTTACGACTTTACACCTGTGCAATATCCAGCGGACGATGTGAATGCCGAATGGAAGACTACACACTTTGATTTCCATTCTATTGATGCCAATGTCTTAAAGCTTGATATTCTTGGTCACGATGATCCGACCATGATTCGTATGTTACAAGATTTAAGTGGTATTGATCCAATGGATATTCCGCCTGTAGATGAAAAAGTGATGCAAATATTCAGCGGTACTGAAGTACTGGGGGTAACGCCAGAACAAATAAATTCTGATACCGGAACACTTGGGGTTCCAGAATTCGGGACTGGCTTCGTGCGAGGCATGGTTTCAGAAACAAAACCTAAAACTTTCGCGGAGTTACTTCAAATCTCTGGACTTTCACATGGGACAGATGTTTGGTTAGGAAATGCTCAAGAATTAATTAAAAATAATGTTGTAGAACTATCTGATGTAATTGGTTGTCGTGATGATATTATGACAACTTTAATTCAATACGGTTTAGAAGATGGGACCGCCTTCCAAATTATGGAGCATGTGCGTAAGGGGAAAGGAATTCCTGATGACTGGCAAGCAGATATGCGAAGTAATAATGTTCCAGAATGGTACATTGACTCTTGTTTAAAAATTAAGTATATGTTCCCGAAAGCCCATGCGGCTGCTTATGTTCTGATGGCCTTGCGTGTAGCTTACTTTAAAGTGTATTATCCAATGTACTATTACGCTGCGTATTTCTCAATTCGTGCAAAAGACTTTGATTTAGTTGCTATGCATCAAGGGAAAGAAATGGTCAAAAGACGTGTCCGTGAAATTAATGACAAAGGCTTTGGAGCAACAAATAAAGAAAAAGAATTAGTGACAGAACTAGAGATAGCGAATGAAATGTTAGAACGTGGATTTAAATTCCAAATGATTAATATTGAAAAATCTGACTCGAAACATTTCATAATCGAAGGAGATTCATTAATTCCACCATTTAGAGCCGTTCCTGGTTTAGGTAATAACGTAGCTGAACAAATTGTGAAAGCACGTCAAGAAGCTCCATTCTTATCAAAAGAAGATTTACAAAAGCGTGGTAAAGTTTCAAAAACAGTACTAGCGTACTTAGACGATAATGGCGTCTTAGAAGGATTACCAGATGAAGATCAGCTCAGTTTATTTTAAATATTGAATAATTTACACTTCTTTTTAAGTTTTCTAACCTAAAAAGAAGTTTTTTATGTAAATATCAATAATTATCTCTAAAACGAAATTATTTTCAAAAACCAGACCTTTTCATTTGCATAACCATTTGAATGTCGTTAGAATATAATAGTAATCAAAATTATTTTAAGGAGATGTTATTTTTATGACAAAAATTGGAGTAGTAGTAGGTAGCTTACGTAAAGAATCCTATGCGCGTAAATGGTCGGTAGCATTAGCTGAGTTATTCCCAGCAGATGTAGAAGTAGAATTCTTAGAAATTGGGAACTTACCATTATATAACGAAGAATACGATGAAAACAACCCAAGCGAATATACTGAATTCCGTAACGCTGTATCAGCACAAGATGCAATTATTTTTGCGACACCAGAATATAACCGTTCAACTTCTGGAGTATTAAAAAATGCCATTGATGTTGCTTCTCGTCCTTGGGGACAAAGTGTATGGGCTGGTAAGCCAGCTTTAATCCTAGGTCACTCTATTTCCAATATTAGTGGTGCGAACGCTGTTCAATCACTACGTCCTACATTAGCATTCTTAGATATGCCAGTATTAGGTCAACCAGAAGTTTACTTAGCAAATTCACAAAACTTCTTTGATGAAGACGGTAAATTAAATAATGAAGAAACACGTGGTTTCTTACAAACAGTTGCGGATGCATTTATCGCACATATCGAAAAAAACACTAAATAATTAGACAAATACAACTTATATGTGTTGTTAAAAAACGCGCGTAGAAAGCAAGAGAAGTCTTACTTTCTACGCGTGTTTTTCTTTTTAAGAATAACTACAAACGGTATCGTTTGTAAAAGTTGTGATAATCACAAAATAAATAATTAATTACGTTCATTCTCAAGACTTGCTTCATATTCTTCTAATAATATCCAAGCAGGAATATGACCACCATTTGAAATTTCTTCAATATAGTCTGCAACATCGTCTGATTGATATAAATCTACAATATATTGGTATAGTGGGTTGTCTTGATCTTCTTCACGAACCGTAACGGTGTTCAAGCGATTATAATTGAATGTTTCAGTATTGTGGCCATAAGAATAGATAGCATCATTTGGTTCAAAGTCAGTACTTTCTAAGTAGACCTGATGAATCACTCCCATATCAACATCGGCCATGGCAGCTGGAATTTGAGCAGCTTCCAATTCAATGATTTCATAATTATTTGGATTTTCAACGATGTCATTCACAGTTGGTAAGGCATCAATTGATTCATCTAGTTTAATAAGCTCAGCATAATCTAAGATTTGTAAAGCGTAAGAGCTACTTGCCAAATCATTTGGAATAGCAATGATCGCCCCTTCAGGTAAATCATCAATAGAATTATGCTTTTCTGAAAAGAAACTCAATGGGGTAGCAAAAGTATTTCCAATAGAAACTAAATTAGTTTCATTTGCTTCATTCCAATCATTTAAGAAGTCGGTATGCTGATAAGCATTCATATCCAATGATCCATCAACTAATGAAATGTTAGGTGTATTATAGTCAGTAAACAGGACTATGTCTAATTCAATGCCATCTTCCTCAGCTTTATCAGCAACAAACTCCCATATATCAGCCAATTCTTCACCGACCGTTCTGATAGTCACAGTTTCACCTACAAATTCTTCAGAAAATACCTCAGCTTTAGCAGGAGCCATTGGTTCTAAGAATAAGAATAATAACAAACTAAAAAGCAACAGTTTTATTCTTTTTTTTATTTATATAAACATCCTCTCAATTCAATATGAATAGAATTATAGCACAACTTGTTAACTATAAGAAATAAAATTGCACTTAAATAAATATAACAGATAATGAAAATATAATATAACAGTTTGATATGTTTTTATTCACATGAAAAAGTTTCATATTAAAATTTAATTGAATTAAACACGGATTTACTCATATGGTTTAATTGTGAAAACAATAACAAACTTCTGGACTCGCCAAAAAAATATGTTATAATAAGTTTATAAGTAAAATAAATAGCTTAAAGGGGAGAATTGTAATGGGAAGAAAGGTTCAGACATTTAATTTTCATTTCCATAATGGTGGCCAATGGGAAATTCCAGTAGATTTAGTCGGTGATATTTGGATTAAACGTGTTTCAACAAGTTTAGGTAGAATTAATGATGGAGAAATTGTTGAGATTCATCCTTCAGAAGCTTTCAGAATGGAATTACTACCTGAAGCTGATACTTTTCAAACAACAGACATTAATCAAGGTGGATTAGAGGCTGGAATGTTTGAGACAGTGATAAAAAATCAAGATATCGAACGATTGACAGTCGTATGGGATAATGAAGACAGTGAAGAAGTTTACTTCCCATTCGAAGTAACCGAAGAAAGTGGTACAGTGAATAAATTCATGTCCGGAAAAATCCAAGATAAAAAATTATACTTAGTTATTGATGTAAATAATCATGTGAATGATATTTACCCAAATTAATTTAAACTAAAACCTTTGATCATATTTTGATTAAAGGTTTTTTATTTGGAATGCTTTAAAGAAGCTGTTACTTGTACATTTTAAAGATTTGTGGTATATTGGTTAAGGAATTTAGAAGAGACGGGGAGGAGTGAGCGGTGACGCTTGCTCCTTTCATATTTATAACTAAGAATTTAATTTAAAGGATGAGGTGAAATATTGAGTAAAGTTATTGAGTCCGTAGTTCCAGTAATTGAGCCAATTGTAGAATCAGAAAATTGTTATTTGGTTGATGTTGAATATGTAAAAGAAGGACCAAACTGGTACTTGAGAGTCTATGCCGATAAAGAAAAGGGAATAGATATTGAAGATTGTGCGAAAATTAGCGAAAAACTAAGTGAGGCACTCGATCAGATTAGCCCAGATCCATTTCCAAAAGCATATTTTTTAGAAGTGTCATCGCCAGGTGCCGAACGTCCATTAAAAACTGAACAAGATATCTTAAATGCTGTGGGCGAATATATTCATTTAGATTATTACGTACCACAATTTGGGGAGAAATTTCATGAAGGTACTTTATTAGAAGTCACGGATGAAATGTTCCAAATTGAAGTAACAATTAAGACAAGAAAAAAAGTACTTGAAATTAAACGCGATGCGGTATCAAAACTCCGTTTAGCAATTAAATTCTAAAAAATTAATGAGGTGATTAAGAAGATGAGTAAAGATTTAGTACAAGCTATGCAGATTCTTGAAGAGGAAAAAGGAATTTCTAGTCAGGTCATCAAGGAAGCTCTCGAATCGGCTTTAGTATTAGCGTATAAAAAAAGATACGATAATGCACAAAACGTTGAAGTAGAATTTGACGAAGAAAGTGGATCAATCAAAGTATTTTCAGTGAAAGAAGTCGTAGAAACTAAGTATGACCCTACTTTTGAAATTTCATTAGAAGAAGCTTTAGAAATTAATCGAGCTTATGAAGTCGGCGACAAAATCAAATTCGAAGTAACACCAAACGATTTTGGTCGTATTGCCACTCAAACAGCTAAACATGTTGTAATGCAACGAATTCGTGAAGCTGAACGTGACATTATTTATAATGAATTCATTCAATATGAAGATGAGATTTTAACTGGGACTGTTGAACGTTTCGAAAAAGGAATTGTATATGTCAACTTAGATAAAGTTGAGGCAGTTATGCCAATTCGTGAACAAATTGCTGGAGAAAACTTAGAAATTGACGAACGTGTGAAAGTGTATGTATCAAAAATTGATAAAACACCTAGAGGACCACAAGTGGTCGTGAGTCGTTCGCATCCGGATTTCTTACGCAGATTATTTGAACAAGAAGTGCCAGAGATTTATGATGGGATTGTTGAGATTGTTTCAATTTCACGTGAAGCTGGAGACCGTTCTAAAGTTGCGGTAAGATCTCGTGATGAGAATATTGATCCAGTTGGTACATGTGTGGGTCAAAAAGGACAACGTGTACAAACAATCGTGAATGAACTGAATGGCGAGAACATGGATATTATTGAATATAGTGAAGATCCTGCAACATTTATCCGTAACGCTATGAGTCCTGCAGAAGTTATTAATGTAATTTTTGAAGAAGAAGGAAACTCTTGTATCGTTGTAGTGCCAGATTACCAATTATCGTTAGCAATCGGTAAAAAAGGGCAAAATGCTCGCTTAGCTGCGCGTTTAACATCACATAAGATAGATATTAAATCAGAAACAGCTTATGAAGAGTATTTATCAGAACAAAGTGCTGAAATCGAAGAAGATTACTTAGTTAATAATGAAGTAGAATTAACTGAAGAGTATGATGCATTCGATGAAGCTGAAATTATTGCTGATGTTGAAGAGATAGAAGAAATTGAAGATCATGATAGTGTCAATGAACAACTTGAAGAGCAAGATCTAGATGAGAATAATTACGATGCTGAAGCTGTAGAGGACGCAATTTCTGAAGTTGAGCATGATTATGAGCAAGATTATGATGAATTGCTTGAAGAGCAAGAAGAACAAGATGAATTATAATAAATGATAATTTTCATTAAAGGAGCGAACTAATGGCTGCTAAACAACGCAAACAACCAATGAGAAAATGCATTGTATCTCAGGAAATGTATCCAAAAAAAGAATTAGTGCGTGTTGTTAAATCCAAAGAAAACGAAGTTTTTCTTGATCCAACAGGACGACAAAATGGACGAGGTGCTTATATAGCACTTGAACCTGAGTTGGCATTAAAAGGAAAAAAAGAAAAAACATTTGATCGTGCATTTGGTGTGAAGATTAATGATGAATTCTATGATGAGTTATACAATTATATTGATCATCAGAAAGCTCGTAAAGAACTACTATGAAAAATGATTTTAAAAAATTAAATATGTTAGGTTTAGCTATGCGCGCCAGAGAGATTATTTCTGGAGATGAATTGGTCGAAAAAGCGGTAAAAAATAACCGCGTTCGCCTAGTATTATGCGCGAGCGATGCCAGTGAGAAAACATTAGAGAGATACCGTTCTTTAAGTGAACGAAAAGATATTCCCCTTAACACAGAATTTACTAAGTATGAATTAAGTCAAGCTATTGGTAAAAACCGTTCAATTATCGGTTTGACAAATCAAGGCATGACAAAGAAATTTTTATCTTACGATGTGGAGAGTGAGGAATCATATGACTAATTAATTAGGAAGGTGATTACATGACTAAACGCGTATATGAATATGCAAAAGAACATGATCTGACAAGTAAAGAGCTACTAACTATGGCTAAGTCAAAAGGCATGGAATTCGGTAGCCATATGTCTTCAATTTCTGAAGAGCAAGAAAAGCAACTGAATAATATTATTAGTAATAAAAACAATAAGAAATCCGAAAAACCAGAAACAAACTCGAAAGAGGCAAATAAAAAAGGTTCAAACACTTCTCAAAATACGAATAAAAAAGCATCGGATAAAAACCAAGCAAAACAAAATCAACATAAAAAAGAGGAATCTAAAACGAATACTAAGCAGAATAACAACTCAAATAAGAACGCTTCTAATAACAATAAATCATCTAATCAACCTGGACGCCGTAATCGACGCAACCGTCGCGGTAAAGGGAACAAGAATTTCAAGAACACTGATTCTAAAGGGATTACACAACGTAAACATAAAGATTTACCAGAAAAATTAGTGTATTCTGAAGGAACAAATATTCAAGAAATTGCTAAAATGTTGCATCGAGATGCATCTGAAATCATTAAAAAATTAATGATGAACGGTGTTATGGCTAACCAAAACCAAGCACTTTCAAAAGATGTGATCGAATTAATCGCGCTTGAATATGGTGTAGAACCAGAAGAAAAAGTTGTTGTTGATGTATCTGATTTAGATGTGTACTTCGAAGAAGAACAAGATGAAGCTAAATTAACAATTCGCCCAGCTGTTGTTACAATTATGGGTCACGTTGACCACGGTAAAACAACATTACTTGACCAATTACGTCATTCACGTGTTACAGAAGGTGAAGCTGGTGGGATTACTCAACATATTGGTGCTTACCAAGTTGAAACTGAAGACGACAATATTATTACATTCTTAGATACACCTGGACATGAGGCTTTCACAACTATGCGTGCTCGTGGAGCGGATGTAACGGATATTGCAATTATTGTTGTAGCTGCCGATGACGGTGTAATGCCACAGACAGTTGAGGCGATTAACCATGCGAAAGCTGCCGATGTACCAATTATTATCGCTGTGAACAAAATTGATAAACCAACAGCAAATCCAGACCGTGTAAAACAAGAGTTATCTGAACACGGAATTATTTCTGAGGATTGGGGTGGAGACAACATCTTTGTCGAAATCTCAGCGAAATTCAATCAAAATATTGAAGAATTATTAGAAATGATTGTACTAGTATCAGAAGTTCAAGAACTGAAAGCTAACCCTGACCGTTTAGCATTAGGGTCAGTTATCGAAGCACGTCTTGATAAAAACCAAGGTGCAACAGCTACGTTATTAGTACAAGATGGTACTTTAAATGTTGGAGATCCGATCGTTGTTGGTAATACGTATGGCCGTGTTAGAACAATGGTTAACGATATCGGACGACGTATCCGTACAGCTGGACCAGCCACTCCTGTTGAGATTACTGGTTTACAAACAGCACCACAAGCGGGTGACTTATTCGTAGTATTCGAAGATGAGAAAACTGCACGTCAAGCCGGTGAACAACGTGCACAAGAAGCTCAAGAAGCTCAACGTAGTTTAACAAAGAAAGTAACTTTAGATAACTTATTTGAATCATTACAAGAAGGCGAATTAAAATCAGTTAACGTGATTATTAAAGCCGATGTGCAAGGTTCAGCTGAAGCATTATCTGCAAGCTTACAAAAAATTGAAGTTGAAGGTGTGCGTGTAAATGTAGTTCACCAAGCCGTTGGAGCAATTAATGAAAGTGACATTTCATTAGCCGCTGCTTCAGGTGCGATTGTGATTGGATTTAACGTTCGCCCAACACCACAAGCGCGTCTACAAGCAGATTCTGAAGTTGTCGACATTAGACAATATCGTGTAATTTATGACGCTATTGATGAAATAGAAACAGCCATGAAAGGTATGCTAGACCCAGAATATGAAGAAGAAGTTCAAGGTCAAGCGCTTGTACGTGAGACATTTACAGTGTCTAAATTAGGTACGATTGCTGGTTCATTCGTTACTGATGGCTACATTGCTCGTGATAGTCAAGTTCGTTTAATTCGTGATAACATTGTAATTTTTGAAGGTGAAATCGCAAGCTTGAAACGATTCCAAGATGATGCAAAACAAGTAGCTAAAGGCTATGAATGTGGTATCATGATTGAAAACTATAACGATGTTAAAATGGATGACGTTATCGAAGCATTCCATATGGTTGAAATAGAAAGATAACCTTTTAAGGAGGACGATACTATGGCAAAATACCGTGCAGGTAGAGTTAGACAAGAAATATTGCGTGAAGTTAATAATATCTTATTATTAGAAATTAAAGATCCACGTGTTGAAGGGGTAACAATTACCGATGTAAATGTTACTGGAGATTTACAACAAGCGACAATTTACTATAGTACTTTATCGGATAAAGCTGGTGAGAGACAAAAGACTCAAAGAGGTCTTGATGCTATTACAGGTAAAGTTCGTAGAGATTTAGGTAAGAAATTAACTTTATATAAAACACCGGAAATTAAATTTGAACGTGATCGTTCAATTGATTACGGTAGTCATATTGATTCGTTATTAAACCAAATTAAAGTGGACTATAACGAAGAAAGTGACAACGAAGCGTAAAGACTTAAACCATTCAAGTCACATTTGTGATTTGAATGGTTTTTTGCATGTGCGCCCGGCATGGGCGATAACTTGGTGGTGAAAGTCCACTACAGACTTGGCAGTAGGAACTGTTAGCTAAAGGCAAGGGTGTCCACCGTGAGGTGGAATCTGAAGGAAGCCGGAGGCA